>NZ_RIBZ01000180.1:0-13092 GCF_003721215.1 Streptomyces botrytidirepellens | reverse complement strand
CGGCGGCCCCGGACGGGCGCCCCGCCCCCACCGGCCCGATCACGCCGCGGGAGTCCCGGCCCGGGCCGCCGCCGTGACCGAGAAGCGCGCCTGCGCCGTCGCACCGTTCACGGTCACCGCGAGGGTCGCCGTACCCGGGCGCAGCGCGGTGAGCTTCCCGGTCGCCGGGTCGAACGCGGCGACATAGCGGGCCGGGTGCCGGGCGCGGGACACCGTGCCGACGTAGACGTGTCGCGAGCCGGTCCAGTCCGCGCTGAGCGGCCCGCCGACCGGCACCCTGCGGGCACCGGCCCCCTCGCCCTGGAGCACCGCCGCCGTGACGTCCGCGTCCTGCCCGGCGCGCAGCTCGGCCGGGGCGGTGACGGTCAGCCCGTCCACATGGGCGCGGGTCTGCACCGACACCCAGTCGGGCCCGCCCCTCCACGGCGCGTGGCGCGCCGCCGCCCGCTGCCGCGGCGGGACGTGGTCGACGCCCACCATCGACCAGCCGGTGAAGCCGCCCTGGCCGGGCGGGGCGGCCGGGTTCTTGCCCGCGTTGCCGTTGATCAGATACGGGACGCCGTCCACCCGCGACGCGTGGAAGGTGCCCACGTGACTGCCGATGAACGCCGCGCCCTTGCCCGTCGTACGGCGGAAGTCGGCCAGCCAGTTCTCCAGCAGCGCGGCCTCCTTGCGGTCGCTCAGCCGGCTGCCCTGCTGCGGGGTGGGGTCGCGCGGCGGAACGTGTTCGATCACCATCACCGAGCCGATGGCGGGGTCCCCGGCGGCGGCGTCCAGCTGCGCGCGCAGCGCCTTGATCTGCTTGAAGCCGCCGCCCCGGAGTCCCAGGCTGGAGGTGTCGAGCGTGAGGAACCGGGTGCCCCGGTGGTCGAACGTGCGGTGCGCGGGCCCGAATTCGGCGGTGAAGGTGTCGATCGAGCCGCCCATCACCTCGTGGTTGCCCGGCACGTAAGTCCAGGGCAGGTCGTCGCCCAGCTCCTCGGTGAGCACGCGGCGGGCGAAGGCGAGGTCGGCGGCGGACCCCTCGTCCACCAAGTCGCCGTTGATGACCAGGAAGTCGGGCTTCGCCGCCTTGATCTCCCGCAGGGTGCGGCGGGCCTGGGCCACGATCGGGCTGTCCGGGGCACGGGCCACGAACTGGGCGTCCGACATCACCGCGAACCGCCATTCCCGGCCCCCGGTGCGCGCGGCCGTGGCGATGAGCGGATCGGGGCGTACGTCCTCCGTCGGCAGCTCGACATCGGGCGGGACCCGGGCGGTGAGGTCGTCCAGGGTGACACCGCCCGTGTACTGGCGGGTGGCACCCGTCTCGGCGAGGTAGAAGCGGCTCACCTTCAGCGGATACGCGACCCCGGCCGGAACCGCGAAGTCGACATGTCGCCAACCGGTCCAGGTGATGTACGGGCCGCGCAGCAACTGGTCCGAGCCCGCCGCGTCCTTGAGGTGGAGGGTCGGCCACGCCCCCTTGCCGTCGCCCTTGATCCACAGGCCGAACGACTGCGGCTGGCCGTCCACCGCGATCGGCTCCGGCGGGGTGACATAGGCGGCGCGGGTGGCGGTGGACTGGCTGAAGTCGTAGGTCAGCTCCAGCCCGGTGCCGCTGTGCCCGTCGGGCGTGGCCTTCGCCGAACCGGAGGCGCGGGCCTGGCTGAACGTCCACTGCCCGGCGTCGTCGAAGGACGCCTCCGGCTGGTCGGTCAGTCCGGCGGTGACGGCGAGTACGGTGACCGCGTCGCCGACCTCGACCGTGACCCGGCCCGCGGTCCGGTCGCCGCGGGCCTTGACGGTGAAGTTGCCCGTCGCCGGGTCCGGGGCGATGTCGAACAGCGCGTGGTCGTAGGTCAGCCGGACGTCGGACGGCTCGATGGGCGCGCTGGTGCCGTGCGCGTCCAGGCCGACGACCCCGAAGCGGCCGGTGGCATCGGCGTCGGCGAGCCCGATCAGCCGGGTGGTGGGCCGGATCCGGTCCAGTTCGTCCAGCACGCTCAGCCCGATCGAGCCGCGGGCGGCGCCGCGCCGTGCGACGACCGTCGTGTCGCCGCCGCGGCGCGCGGTGAACGTCCCGTCGGCGCCGACCCGTCCGACCCCGGGGTCGGACGACAGCCAGTGCGGCGAGCCCTCGGCCGGGCCGTACGTCTCGTCGTGGCCCGCGGCGGTGAGACGGCGGGTCAGCCCGGGGAACACCCGCTCCGGGTGGCCGCCCCGGACCGGATCGACGGTGGGCGCCTCGGCGGCGTCGGTCGCCGTCTCCACCCAGAAGCCCCGCAGCCGGCCGCTGCCGTCGGGGGCGGTGAAGGCGAGCCCGTTGGGCACCGGGCGCTCGCTGCCGTCGGAGGGGCTGTTCTCCACCCGGCCGGTGTCGCTGCCGGGTTCGCGGGCCAGGAGCGTGGACGAGCCGCCGCCGTCGAGGTTGAGCGCGCTGTAGGAGCCCGCGTCCTTCATCATCAGGCCCAGTTCGGTGAGGGTGACCCCGCCGCTGTCCGCCTGCCGTCCGTCCACGGTGAGGATCTGCATCGTCCGGCCGTCCCGGGAGAAGCCGACGGCCGTGCGCGGCGCCGCGGTGTTGTTGCCCTCGCCCTCGTGGCCGACGGGTCCGCCGTCCACGACGAGGAGTTCACGGCCGCTGACCGCGGTGCGCGGGGTGTCGCCGCTGTCGGTACGGGGCCGGTACTCCCACGACACCGGGTCGCCGACCGCCAGCGGGGCGAGGGCATCCGCCCCGGTGTCGCGGCCGACCAGCACGGTTGCGCCCTCCGGGATCGCCCCCTTGCCGGGCGCTCCGGCCGCCGTGGTGACCTTGCCGTCCACGACCGTGACCTCGGCGGTGCGCCGCGCCCCGTCCACGGTCTGTGCCCGGTCGGCCTCGCCCCACTGGGCGTTGTACGCGCCGATGCCGCCTCCCGGGACGTTGGCGGCGTTGAGCGCCGCGAGCGGACGCGGGCCGTCCGGGAGGGTCAGCGTGCCGTCGAAGTACAGCTGGAGGACGCGCCCCGCGGCGGCCGGACCGATGCCGACCGCCCTGCCCGAGCCGGAGGCGGCGGAGTTGACGATCCGGCCGTCGCCGATGCCGGTGCCCTCGGGGGCGCCGGTCTGGTTGATGTCGAAGAAGTCACCGTTGATCGCGGCGACCGTGCGGCGGCCCGGCCCGGCGTCGTGCGCCCCCGCGAGCCGGGAGACGGTCTCGCGCCGGGCGACCTTGTCCGGGCGCAGATAGTCGACCTTCGCGGAGCCGGTGAGGTCCACCGAAAGCGCGTCGGCGCGCAGCCACTTGTCCGACTCCAGCCAGTCGTACGAGGTCAGCTTCACCCCCGGGGCCACCGGCCGCTCCGAGCGGGCGGTCCGGATGCCGTCGCCGTCGGCGATGGACCGCGCGCCGGGCGGGGGGTTGACGGCGGGCGGCGGGGCGATCGGCCGCAGCATCTCCGACGAGGAGCGGGGCAGCGGTTCGGGCGCGGGGGTGCTGTCGGCGGCGGACTGGCCGACCGCACCCACGACGAGGGCACAGGCGGCGGCCAGTGCCGCCACGGGTCTGGTGAACGCGACAGGAGACATGGCAACTCCATGGGGCCATGGGACGCGCGTGGTTCCCACGCACAGCGCCCCCAGCATCGCCACGGAGGTGACGGCGCGCCAGAAGGCGTGGACGACATCATGGAGAACGAACGCCACTTGGCGGCCGCCGATGGACCCGATGGGGGCGCGTCAGGGCAGGGACACGCCGTCCACGTACACCCACGCGCCCCCTTCGCGCGTGAAGCGGCTGTTCTCGTGCTGCTCGCCCGCGCGCCCGCCGTCCACATAATGTGCCCGGAACTCCACCGTGCCCGACGAGTGGAACGCACTGCCGTCCGTCGTACCGAGGATCTCCAGCCGCACCCACCGCGGCCCCGGGTCGAGTTCGAGCCGGGGCGGCCGTGTCGTCGAGTGCCAGCTGCGGAGCAGATACGCCTCGTCCCCCACCGCGAAGGCGCTGTAGCGGGAGCGCATCAGCTGCTCGGCCGTGGCCGCTTGCGCCGCCCCCCGGTGGAGGCGGCCGCAGCAGTCGGCGTACGGCGCGGGCAGTCCGCAGGGGCAGGGCACAGGGGTGGTACGGCGCGTGCGTCGGGACATGCGCCCATTGTGCCGTCCGCGTTCAGGGCTCGATGACGACCTTCAGCTGCCGGTCGTCGGTGAGCGCCGTGTGCAGCGCGTCGGCCGCCCGCTCCAGCGGGAACCGGGCCGTCACCAGGGACTCCAGGTCGACCCGTCCGGCCGCGGCCAGGGCGACCGCGGCCGGGAAGTCCCCGGCGTAGCGGAAGGCGGTGACCAGCGTCAGCTCCTGCCGCTGCATCCAGGCCAGCGGCAGCGCGGTGACCGGCCGCACCGGGTTGCCGACGGCGACGGCCGTACCACCCGGGCGCAGCGCCCGGACGGCGCCGACGAGGGCGGTCTCGACGCCGGAGCAGTCGAGGGCGACGTCGAACACCTGCTCCCGCGGCAGCGGTTCGTGCGCGGTGTCCCGTACGTCATCCGCTCCCAGGCGGCGGGCGTGGGCGAGCCGCCCGGGGTTGACGTCGGTCACCACGGTCTCGCCCGCGCCCACCGCGCGGACCGCTTGGAGGACGAGCAGGCCGATCGGCCCGGCGCCGGTGATCAGGACCCGGTCCCCGGCGGCGACGCCTCCGCGGCGTACCGCGTGCAGGGCGACCGCGAGCGGTTCGATCAGGGCTCCGGCGGCGAGCGGGAAGTCGGCGGGGAGCGGGTGGGCGAACTCCGACGGCACCGCCAGACGGCCCGTGAGCGCACCGTCGGTGGGCGGGGAGCCGAAGCAGCGGCCGTCGGGGCACTGGTTGTAGCGCCCGCCGCGGCACGCGCGGCAGCGTCCGCAGGGGATGGCGGGCTCGATCGCGACCCGGGTGCCGACGGGGTGGGTGCCGTCGCCCGCCACGACCGTTCCGGCGGCCTCGTGGCCCAGCGCGGTGGGGGAGCGGAGCGCGTTGGGGCCGTTCTCGCCGTGGGCGTAGTAGTGCAGGTCGGAGCCGCACAGTCCCACGGCGCCGATCTCCACCAGGACCTCTCCCGGGGCCGGTTCGGGTATCGGGCGCCGCTCGATGCGCACGTCCTTCGGGCCGTGCAGGACGGCGGCGGTGGCGTCGTTCATCGGGGTGGTTCTCCTGGTACGTACGGTGGTGAAGGGGGCTCAGGCGGCGGAGATCCGCAGGGGTTCGACGCGCTTGATGACCAGGCCGTAGGTGAGGGCGCCGACCACGCACAGCGCGCCGGACAGCATCAGCGGTGCGACGAACGAGTGGTTGAAGAAGCCCAGCAGCAGTCCGGTGGTGGTCGAGCCGAGCACACCGGCCAGGTTGGACGCGAAGTTCTGGATGCCGCCGAGCGAGGCCACATGGCGCGGGGTGGGCGCCACGTCGGCGGGCAGGCTGGCCACCGAGGCGGCGGAGAAGGCCAGGCTCGCGTAGCTGACGGACAGCAGCGTCAGGGCCCACATGGCGCTCGGGACGAGCACGGCGAAGGCGATGACCGAGGAGAAGAGCATCCCGCACACCAGGCAGGTCTTGCGGGCCCGGGTCACCGACCAGCCGCGGCGCAGCAGGGTGTCGCTGGTCCAGCCGCCGAGCAGACTGCCGCCGATGGCGACGAGGCCGGGCAGGGCGCCGTAGAAGCCGAGCTTCAGCAGGTCGAAGCCGCGGGCGTCGACGAGATAGCTGGGGAACCAGGTGATGAAGAAGTAGATGACGTAGTTGAGGCAGAAGAAGCCGATCATCATGCCCCAGACTGTGCGGTACCGGAACAGGTCGCGCCACCGCACCGCGGGCTCTTCCGTCGCCGTGTCCTGGGAGTCCTCGGCGGGAGCCTCCTCCAGCCGGGCGCCGCCCGACGTGACGTAGGCGCGCTCCTCGGCGCTGATCCCGCCGGCCGCCGAGGGCTCGCGGTACGCCTTCAGCCACAGCGCGACCCACAGCAGGGCGACCCCGCCGGTGACCCAGAACGCCATCCGCCAGCCCTGCCACGCGATCAGCGCGGTCACCACCGGGGCGGCGACGGCGGTACCGGCCCGCGCGCCGTTGTCCCAGACGCTGTTGGCCAGCGCCCGTTCGCGGACCGGGAACCAGCGGGAGACGGACTTGGCGCACGAGGGGTACGCCGGTGCCTCGCCCGCGCCGAGCGCCAGCCGCGCGACCAGCAGGCTGCCGATGCCCCGGACGAAGCCGGTGGCGACGGTGACCAGCGACCAGATCAGCCCGCCGATCGCGAACATCTTCTTCTCGCCGTACCGGTCGATCAGCGCCCCGGCGGGCAGCTGGCCCAGCGCGTAGGTCACGAAGAACATGCTGAGGATCACGCCCTGCCACTCCGGACCGATGTGCAGGTCATCGGTCATGTAGGGCAGGGAGATGGAGATGGTGGCGCGGTCGACGTAGTTGACGGTCATGCCGAGGAAGCAGAGGAAGACCATCAGCCAGCGGGTGTTGTGCCGCAGGCCGCGCGGGCGCGGTGGCGCGGCGGTGGCCTCGTCCTGGGGTGGTGTGTCGGTGGCGGGGGCGACTCTGGGGGTCTTCACGGCGGCTCTCCTTCGAAGGGGTGGTGCGTGAGGTCAGCGCGGCAGGGCGCCGGAGCGCAGCTCCTCCGCCACGGACGTGACCAGGGAGGTGTCGTCCGCGAGGTCGTCGGCGCCCAGCAGGCCGAGTAGGCGGCGCAGGGCGTCGCGCGCGGGCCGGGCGTCCCAGGCCCGGCGCAGCGCTTCGGCCTCGGGGTCGTCCAGGGCGTGGTCGCGGGTGACGCGGGCCCAGGCGGCGAGGGCCGACACCAGTTCCGGGGTGTCCCGCCCGGCGGCGCGCAGCTCGCGCAGCGGGGCCAGCCACCGTTCGGGGATCTTCAGCGATCCGTCCATGGCGATCTGCCGGATCCGGTGGTGCATGGCGGGGTTGGCGAAGCGGACGACGAGGCTGTCGATGTACCCGGCCAGGTCCAGGCCCTCGGCGGGCGGCAGGCTCTGCGCCGCCTCCGCGCAGTAGGCGCGCACGGCCGCCTCGCCCCAGGGCGTGGCGAGGACGTCGGCCACGGTCTCGCAGCCCTCGGCGAGACCGCGGTAGGCGATCAGCGAGTGCGCGCCGTTGAGCAGCCGGAGCTTGGCGGACTGGTACGGGGCCACATCGGCGACGAACCGGGCGCCCGCCTCCTCCCAGCGCGGGCGGTCGGCGGCGAAGATGTCCTGGAGCACCCACTGGGTGAACGGTTCGCCGGTCACCGCGCCCTCGTCCGCCACGCCGAGCGCACGGGCCGCGGTCTCGCGGTCGGCGTCGGTGGTGGCGGGCACGATGCGGTCGACGACGGTGGCGGGGAAGGCCACCGAGCCGGTCAGCCAGTCGAGGAGGCGGTCGCGCTCGTCCCACGCGCTCGCCGCCACGAAGTCCCGTACCAGACGCCGCAGGACCGCGCCGTTGGCCGCCATGTTGTCGCAGGACACCACCGACAGCGGCGCCCCGCTCGCCCGCAGCCGGGCGCGCAGCCCCGCGGCGAGCTGTCCGACGACGGTCGCGGGGGCGGCGGCGCCCGCGAGGTCGGCGCGGATCAGGGGGTCCTCCAGCGCCAGGCCGCCGCCGGAGGGGTCGCGCCGGTAGCCCTTCTCGGTCACGGTGAGCGTCACCACGGTGACGTCCGCCGAGGCCAGCAGCTCCCTCAGCCGGGCGCCGTCGTCGGCGGCGTGCAGCACCTCGGTCACCGCGCCGACCACCTGTGTGGCCGGGCCCTCGGGCCGCCGCTCGGTGAACGAGTACAGCCCGTCCTGCGGGCGCAGCGCGTCCACCACCGCCCGGCTGCGCTGGGTGACCCCGGCGATGCCCCATGCGCCGCCGTGCGCCGCCTCGGCGGTCTGGGTGGCGAGGGCCTGGTGGGCGCGGTGGAAGGCGCCGATCCCCAGGTGCACGATCCGCGGGCGCAGCGCGCGCGGATCGACCGGCGGGCGCGAGGCCGCCGGTACGGCGGGCAGGGTGGCCAGGGACAGCCGCTGTGCGGTGCTCACCAGTCGTGCACCGACCCGTCGGTACGGCGGCTCACCGGCAGGTACTTCGGGTCGTACGGGAAGCGGGCGGCCGCCTCCTCGTCCAGCTCGATGCCGAGGCCGGGCGCCTCGGAGGGGTGCAGCGCGCCGTCGCGCAGCTCGTACGTCGGCCGGAACACCTCATGGGTGAGCGGGTCGTGCGCCATGTACTCCTGGACGCCGAAGTTGGGCACGGTGACGTCCAGATGGACGGCGGCGGACATGCTCACCGGCGACAGGTCGGTGGCGCCGTGCGACCCGGTGCGCACCTGGTACAGCTCGGCGAGGTGGAAGATCCGCCGCAGATGGGTGATGCCGCCCGCGTGCACGACCGAGGCGCGGATGTAGTCGATGAGCCGCTCGGTGATGAGCTGCTGGCAGTCCCAGATGGAGTTGAAGACCTCGCCGACCGCGATCGGGGTGGTGGTGGACTGGCGGATCTGCCGGAAGGACTCCTGGAGTTCGGCGGGGGTGGGGTCCTCCATCCAGAACAGCCGCAGGTCTTCCACGCTGCGCCCGAGCCGCCCCGCCTCGGTGGGGCTGAGCCGGTGGTGCACGTCGTGCAGGAGATGGAAGTCGAAGCCGAACCGCTCGCGGACCGCTTCCAGATAGCGCGGGGCGAAGTCGAGATACGCCTCGGTCGACCACGGCTGCTCCTCGGGGAGGGCGCCGGTGGCGGGCTCGTAGACCGTGGCGACCGTGCCGTGGCGGATGCCGTAGGTCCCGGGCGAGCCGGGGACGGCGGCCTGGGCGCGGATCGCGCGGTAGCCCATCTCCTGGAAGTGGGCCACGTCGTCGAGCAGCTCGGGGATGTCGCCGCCGCTGGCGTGGCCGTAGACCATGGCCCCGTCGCGGGCCTTGCCGCCCAGCAGGTCGTACACCGGCATCCCGGCGACCTTGCCCTTGATGTCCCACAGCGCGGTGTCGACCGCCGCGATCGCGGTCATGGTCACCGGGCCGCGGCGCCAGTACGCCCCCTTGTAGAGGTACTGCCACATGTCCTCGATGCGGGCGGGGTCGCGGCCGATCAGCAGCGGTATGAGGTGGTCCTCCAGATAGGAGGCGACCGCCAGCTCGCGTCCGTTCAGCGTCGCGTCGCCGAGACCGGTCACGCCGTCGGACGTGGTCACCTTCAGGGTCACGAAGTTGCGACCGGGAGAGGTGACGATGACCGTCGCCTCCGTGATCGTGGCCATGCGCGTCTGCTCCTCACTGCGCCGGCTCCGGGGTGGAGCCCGGGCTGTTGGTCGGCTACCATACAAGTACGTCAGCAAGGCGGGTCAAGGGTTCGGAAGGGGTCGGATGGCATCGGCGGAAGGACTGCACACGGCACGCTCCCGGGGACGCAACACCCGGCAGCTCGTCCATGAGGTGCTGCGCTCGCGCATCGTCGGCCTGGAGCTGGCCCCCGGCTCGGCCGTATCGGAGAACGACCTGGCGGCCGAGCTGGGCGTCAGCCGCACTCCCGTCCGGGAGAGCCTGATCCTCCTCGCCGACGAGGGCTTGGTGGACATCTATCCGCAGATGGGCACGTTCATCTCGCGCATCCGCGAGCGCGACGTGGCCTCCGCCCAGTTCATCCGGGAGGCGCTGGAGTGCGCGGCGCTGCGCGACGCCGTCGGCAAGGCCACCGCGCGCGACGTGGCGGAGCTGCGGGTGCTGCTCACCGCGCAGGAGGAAGCCGACGCGCAGTCCGACATGGCGGGCTTCTTCCAGCTGGACGAGCAGTTCCACCAGCGGCTGATGGCGGTGAGCGGACACGGCTCGGCGTGGCCCGTGGTCAGCCAGGCCAAGGCCCAGCTGGACCGGGCCCGGCGGCTCTCGCTGCCCATGACCCAGCAGATGTCGCTGCTGATCGGCCAGCACCGCGACGTGGTCGACCTGCTGGAGGAAGGCGATCTGGGCGGGGCCGACGGGGCGCTGCGCTCGCACCTGCGGCTGGTCTTCAGCGATGTGGAGAAGATCCGGGCCAAGCACCCGGAGCTGTTCAGCGACCAGGACGCCCCGCTCCGGCCGCGCCGCGAGAGCACCCGGCGCGCCGCCGCCCGCGAGGACTGACACGGCAGCGGGGCGGGCCCGGTGTGGACCCGCCCCGCGATCTTGCCCGTATCAGCCCTTGGTCTTGATCCTCATGAACGTGACCGAGTCCGCCGGGAAGGTGTACGTGAAGGTGTTCGCCACCCCGTCCAGCCTCGACCGGACCGGCTTGATCGGCTGCTCGGAAGCGGTGTTGACCGCCTCCGGCGCACCCTGGAGCGTGGTCAGCCGCGCCGTCCGCGCCACCTTGCCGCCGCCCAGGTCGATCCGGGTGCGGGCGGCCGTGCTCTGTGCGTTGACGACCTTGACGATCAGCTCACCGGTGGCCTTGTCCCGCGTCACCACCTGGCGGAACGGCTCGGCCACCTTGTCGTCGGTGAAGCTGCCCCACTTCTTGCCGTCCAGGTACAGCGTCACCTGACGGCCGCGCACCTCGACGCGGGCGTCGTAGGTACGCCCCGTCTCGATCTTCGTGGCGTCCTCGGCCATCGTCTGCTTGGCGCCGCCCACCGCCTTCTCCACGGCGGAGCGGGTGTTGCCCCAGCCGCCGAGGTTCCACCAGTAGTAGTTGCCGGTGTCCTTGACCCCGAACGCGATGAGGAAGCCCTCCTTGCCGGACTTCTTCGTCGCCTTCACCTTCAGGTCGTAGTCGCGCCACGCCGAGTCGCCCGCGGTGACCATGGTGTTCTCGGCGGCGGCGTCGGACTGGACGTACGCACCGTCCTGAACCGACCACGACCCGGTGCCGGTGGCCTTGGTCCACTGCGCGTCATCGCCCGAGAAGTCGTCGCTCAGCAGCGTCGAACCGTCCGCGGCGGTCACCTTGACGTCGTCGTACGCCGCGCTCGTGGCCCAGGTCGACAGGCCGACGGCGCCACTGATGGGCTCGCTGGGGGCGGGGGTGGCGGACGCCTTGCTCGGCACCACCCGGTCCCCGACGTTGTTCATGAACAGCTTCTGCGTCTCGTAGCTGGTCGAGCCCCAGGAGGCGGAGTTGTTGAACCAGATCATGTCGGGCCGCCACTGCGTCGCCTTCTCGTGGGCGAGCAGCGGGGCGTACGAGGCCAGCTTGACGACGTCGGCGTTGCGCTCCAGGCCCGTCATGAACGCGGCCTCGGTGAGCGCGTTGTACCACTTGTTGTCCTGCGAGGCGTACTCGCCCAGGAACACCTTCGGGCCGGAGCGGTCGTAGGTGTCGTAGCGCCGGTTGTTCTCCAGGAACCACTGCGGGCTGTTGTAGTAGTGCTCGTCGACCATGTCCACGCCCGCGGCCCGGTTCAGCGCCCAGGCGCGGTCGAAGGTCTGCCCGCTGTCGTCGGGACCGGAGTTGCTGATCACCGTGATGTCGGGGTACTTGGCCTCGATGGCCTTGCGGAACTCGGTGAACCGCGCGAAGAACTCGTCCGGCAGGTTCTCCTCGTTCCCGACCTCCAGGTGGGTCAGTCCGAACGGCTTCGGATGGCCCATCTGTGCCCGCTTCTTGCCCCAGGTCGAGGTCACCGGTCCGTTGGCGAACTCGATGAGGTCCAGGGTGTCCTGGATGTGACGCTTCAGCAGTGCCGGGTCGTCGGTGGCCTTGTTCTGGCCGCAGCCGGTGACCAGCGCGGGCACCACCGGCAGCGCCATCGCGCCGATGTCCTCGGCGAACTGGAAGTACTCGTAGTAGCCGATGCCGTAGGACTGGTTGTAGCCCCAGAAGTTGGCGTTGACGGCACGCTGCTCGACCGGGCCGACGGTGTCCTTCCACTGGTAGGACCGTTTGCGCGGCCAGTTGGGCGCCTCGTACGCCTCATGGCTGCCGGTGTTGACCAGGCAGCCGCCGGGGAAGCGCAGGAAGCCCGGCTTCAGCGCGGCGATCTTCTGCGCCAGGTCCTTGCGCAGGCCGTTCGGGCGGTGCTTGTAGGTGTCGCGGGGGAAGAGCGAGACCATGTCGAGCCGGAGGGTGCCGCTGCCGCCCGCGGCGACCGTGAGCCGTCCGNAGACCATGTCGAGCCGGAGGGTGCCGCTGCCGCCCGCGGCGACCGTGAGCCGTCCGGCGGTGCTGGAGGTGGTGGCGGTGAGGGTGCCGGTGTACTTGGTCCAGCGGTCGCCGCGCACGGTGGCGCGCAGGGGACGCGCGAGCGTGGCGCTGCCGGAGCCGTCACCGAGGCCGATGGTCAGCGGTGTTCCGGACGCCTGGTCGGTGCGCGCCCACACCGAGAAGTCGTATGCCTCGCCCGCCTCGATGGCCATCCCGGTGGTGTAACCGGAGTTGGTCACCCCGTACCGGGCCGCCGATCCTCCGGTGCCGTCGAGCGTCAGCCGCAGATAGCGCCGGTTGCGCTCGTTGAGCCGCCCGTCGTCGTCCACGACCTTGGCCTCGCCGGAGCCGCCGCCGGTCGCGGCCTCGGTCCACGCGGTCAGGGGGGTGTACGAGGAGTGGTCGGCGGGGTCGTACTCGAAGGACCGGTTCTGGACCAGCTCGGCGTACAGCCCGCCGTCGGCCGCGCGGTTGATGTCCTCGTAGAACACCCCGTACATCGTGTCGTCGATCGCCGGGCCCTTGGCGGACGGGTCGACGGAGAGCGTGTAGTCGGTGGCGTCGGCTGCCGCGTGCGCGGGAGCGCCGGTGGCGGCCGTGGGGACGGCGGTGACGGTACCGGCGAGCAGGGCGCCGATGGTGAGGCCGAGTCTCCAGCGTGTGCGGGGCATGCGTCTCCCGTTCCGAATCGTGTCGTTCGAAATCCCGTACGTCGCTCAGAACTTCGAACGAAAGATAAGGGGGAGGGCAGGGCACGTCAACGCCACGGACAGCCCTTCAGTTCTGCGGCGCCTCCTGCGCCTCCCGCGCCGCGAGCCGCTCGCGCTGCGGGACCACGGTGTACTTCGGGTCCTCGGCCGACCGCATTCCGGCGTGGAACACACCGAACCGGGTGCACGCCGACGCCGCCAGCAGGGCCGTGCCGCTGAGGACCGCGGCGGTGCGGCTGCGGCGGCCCAGCAGCGCCCCGCCCAGCGCGCCCGCGGCGCCGAGCGCC
>NZ_RIBZ01000181.1:0-12054 GCF_003721215.1 Streptomyces botrytidirepellens | reverse complement strand
GCCGCCGGCCCCCGCCCGGGGCGGCACGGCCGGGCCCGGACCTCCCGCCGGGCCCGGGCCCCGTCGCGTCCGGTGACGGCGTCCGGCGACTCCCCCCTTCGTCCGCAACCCCCATCTCCCTCCGGGGACGGCCCACGGTCCGCACCCGTGCGGGCCGTCCCGGAAGACCGGAAGACCGCGAGGAGTAACTCCCACCATGCCCGTACCTGACGCATACGATTACGTCGTCATCGGCGGCGGCACCGCAGGATCGGTGATCGCCTCCCGGCTCACGGAGGACCCGGACGTCCGCGTCGCCGTCATCGAGGGCGGCCCCTCCGACATCGACCGCCCCGACGTCCTCACCCTGCGCCGTTGGTTGGGTCTGCTCGGCGGCGACCTGGATTACGACTACCCCACCGTCGAGCAGCCGCGCGGCAACTCGCACATCCGGCACAGCCGAGCCCGGGTGCTGGGTGGATGCTCCTCGCACAACACGCTGATCTCCTTCAAACCGCTGCCGGGCGACTGGGACGAGTGGGCCGAGGCGGGTGCCGAGGGCTGGGACGCCACCGCCATGGACCCGTACTTCCAGAAGCTGCGCAACAACATCGTTCCGGTGGACGAGAAGGACCGGAACGCGATCGCCCGGGACTTCGTGGAGGCCGCCCAGGCCGCCGCCGACGTGCCGCGCGTCGAGGGCTTCAACAAGAAGCCGTTCCACGAGGGCGTCGGCTTCTTCGACCTCTCGTACCACCCGGAGAACAACAAGCGCTCCTCGGCGTCGGTCGCCTATCTGCACCCCTTCCTGGACCGGCCGAACCTCCACATCATGCTGGAGACCTGGGCGTACAAGCTGGAGCTGGACGACAGCGGCCGGGCCACCGGCGTCCACGTCCGCACCAAGGACGGCGAGGAGATCCTCGTCGAAGCGCGGACCGAGGTGCTGGTCTGCGCGGGCGCGGTGGACACCCCGCGGCTGCTGATGCACTCCGGCATCGGCCCCAAGGCCGACCTTGAGGCGCTGGGCATACCGGTCAAGGTCGATCTGCCGGGCGTCGGTGAGAACCTGCTCGACCACCCCGAGTCGGTGATCGTGTGGGAGACGGACGGCCCGATCCCGGACAACTCCGCGATGGACTCGGACGCCGGCCTGTTCGTGCGCCGTGACCCGGAGTCCAAGGGTCCGGACCTGATGTTCCACTTCTACCAGATCCCGTTCACCGACAACCCCGAGCGACTGGGCTACGAGAAGCCCGAGCACGGCGTGTCGATGACCCCCAACATCCCCAAGCCGCGCAGCCGCGGCCGCCTCTACCTGACGAGCGCCGACCCCGAGGTCAAGCCCGCCCTCGACTTCCGCTACTTCACGGACGAGGAGGACTACGACGGCCGCACCCTGGTCGACGGCATCCGGCTCGCCCGCGAGATCGCCAAGACCGAGCCGCTGGCCCACTGGCTCAAGCGCGAGGTGTGCCCGGGCCCCGAGATCACCTCGGACGAGGAGATCAGCGAGTACGCCCGTAAGGTCGCGCACACCGTCTACCACCCCGCGGGCACCTGCAAGATGGGCGCCACCGACGACGACCTCGCCGTGGTCGGCCCCGATCTGCGGATCCGCGGCCTGTCCGGCATCCGGATCGCCGACGCGTCCGTCTTCCCGACGATGCCCGCTGTGAACCCCATGATCGGAGTACTGATGGTCGGTGAGAAGTGTGCGGACCTGCTGGTCGGGGAGCGTGATCAGGTCCGGTACCGATCGCGCGACCGAGCCGCTCAGCTCGCTCCGGGAGGTGAGGCGTGATGGCTACGACCCTGGCCCCCGAGACGCCCGACAGCCCCAAGACCCCTGAGACCGGCGACCGCACCCCGGTGTTCTCGGTCCGCGACATGTGGAAGGTGTTCGGCCCGAAGGCCGACCGCGTTCCCGGCTCGCCCGACGCCGAGCTGTCCGCCGCGGATCTGCGCGCCCGTACCGGCTGCACGGCCGCCGTCCGGGACGTCTCCTTCGACGTCGAACCGGGCGAAGTGTTCGTGGTGATGGGACTGTCCGGCTCCGGCAAGTCCACCCTGGTGCGCTGCCTCACCCGTCTGATCGAGCCCACCTCCGGGACGCTGAAGATCGACGGTGAGGACGTCATGGCCATGGACAAGGCCCGGCTGCGCGATCTGCGCCGCCACCGTGCCGCCATGGTCTTCCAGCACTTCGGGCTGCTGCCGCACCGCTCCGTCCTCGACAACATCGCCTACGGCCTGGAGATCCAGGGCGTCGGCAAGGCCGAGCGCCGCGCCAAGGCCGCCGAGATGGTGGAGAAGGTCGGACTCAGCGGCATGGAGAACCGCCGCCCCGGCCAGCTCTCCGGCGGTCAGCAGCAGCGTGTGGGCCTGGCCCGGGCGCTCGCCGTCGACCCCGAGGTGCTGCTGTTCGACGAGCCGTTCAGCGCGCTCGACCCGCTGATCCGCCGCGACATGCAGGAGGAGGTCATCCGGCTGCACCACGAGGAGCGCCGGACGATGGTGTTCATCACCCATGACCTCAGCGAGGCGCTGCGGCTCGGCGACCGCATCATGCTGATGCGCGACGGCGGCATCGTGCAGCTCGGCACCCCGGAGGAGATCGTCGGCTCCCCGGCCGACGACTACGTACGGGACTTCGTCCGCGATGTGCCGCGCGAGCAGGTGCTGACCGTGCGCCGCGCGATGCGCCCCGCGACGTCCGAGGAGAAGGACGACGGCCCCGCGCTGACCCCGGGCACCACCGTCGCCGACGCGATCGAGGCCGTGGCCCGTTCCGGCGGCCCCGCGCGCGTCGTCGACGGCGGCCGCTGCCTGGGCGTCGTCGACCACGCCTGCCTGCTCAGCGTCGTCGCGGGCCTGGACGGGAAGGAGGCGGCCGCCGCATGAGAACGCCCCTGACCCCCTTCCCGCCGTGCGGCACCGGGAGGCGCGTGTGAGCGCGACGACCACCCGCCCCAGTACCGACCCCGGCACCGGGCCGCCCGCGGGCAAGACCGCCGCGGACGAGCCGCGCCCGTCGCTGCTGCGCACCGTCGTCAGCAGCCGGACCGTCCGCAAGCTCGCGGTGCTCGCCGTGATCGCCGCCGTGCTCGTACCGCTCGCCCACGCCAAGTGGGCCGGTACCAGTTGGCCGGACGCGCTGACCGTCGATGTGTCCAGCCCGCTGGAAAAGGCCAGCGACTGGATCCTCGACAACCGCGACAGCCACTGGATCTTCCTCTACTTCTTCGGCCACATCAGCCAGGCCATCATCACCGGCGTCCGCGTCGTCTATGTCGCCCTGCTCACCCTCGGCTGGGCCGGTGTCACCGCCGGTCTGACCCTGCTGGCCTGGCGGCTCGCGGGGGTGCGGGTCGCGGTGACGACCCTCGTGTCCTTCGCCGTCTGCGGAGTGCTGGGCATGTGGGTGCCGACGATGCAGACGCTCGCGCTGATGACCGTGGCCGTTGCCGCCTCCGTCGTCATCGGCGGACTGCTGGGGCTGGCCGGCGGGCTCTCCGAGTGGGCGTTCCGGGCGCTGCGCCCGGTGCTGGACACCATGCAGGTGCTGCCCGCGTTCGCGTATCTGCTGCCCGTCGTGATGATCTTCGGTAACGGCGTGCCCGGCGCGGTGCTGGCCACCGTGATCTACGCGGCTCCGCCCATGGCCCGGCTCACCGCCCTCGGCCTGCGCGGCGCGGACGCCGGGGTGCTGGAGGCCGTGGCCTCGCTCGGCGCGACCTGGCGGCAGCGGCTGCTGTCCGCCCGGTTCCCGCTGGCCCGCAAGGAACTGATGCTGGGCATCAACCAAACGATCATGATGGCGCTGTCCATGGCCGTGATCACGTCCGTGATCGGCGGCGGCGGTCTCGGTGACCGCGTCTACCAGGCGCTGTCCAGCGTCGACGTCGGCAAGGCGCTCGCCGCGGGACTCCCGATCGTGCTCCTCGCCGTCGTGATGGACCGCACCATCGGAGCGGCGGGCGAGCGGCTCGGTACGCCCCCGGCCGAGGGCGGCTCCCGGCTGCTGCGCGGCTGGCCCGCCTGGGCGGGTGTCGCGGTNGCTGCGCGGCTGGCCCGCCTGGGCGGGTGTCGCGGTGATCACCGCGGTCGTCACCGTCGCCGGACGGCTGAGCGGCTCCCAGACCTGGCCGGGCGGCTGGACCGTCGCCATCGAGGGGCCCGTCAACCAGTTCAAGGAATGGATGGTCGACCACCTCTACACCGGTGTGCCGGTCATCGGCGGCACCGCCGAATGGGCCGCGGACTACCTCAAGTGGGTCCTCGACCCGCTGCGTGAGGGGCTCCAGGGCATCCCGTGGTACGGGGTCCTGCTGATCGTCGCGGCGCTGGCCTGGCTGATCGGCACCTGGGCCACCGCGCTGACCGCCTCCGCCGCCATGGCCGCGATCGGCGTGCTCGGCGTGTGGAAGTCGTCCATGGACACCCTCTCCCAGGTGCTGGCAGCCGTCGTCGTCACGCTGGTCCTCGGGTTCGCGATCGGCATCTGGGCCGCGCGCAGTGCCCGGCTGGAGCGCATACTGCGACCGGTGCTGGACGTGTGCCAGACCATGCCGCAGTTCGTGTACCTGATCCCCGTGGTCGCGCTGTTCGGCGTCGGCCGCGCCCCGGCGGCGGCCGCGGCCATCGTCTACGCGCTGCCCGCCGTCATCCGCATCACCACCCAGGGCATCCGGAACGTCGACCCCTCCGCGCTGGAGTCGGCGCGCTCGCTCGGCGCCACGCAGGGGCAGCAGTTGCGCCAGGTGCAGTTGCCGCTGGCCCGTCCGGCGCTGCTGCTCGCCGTCAACCAGGGCGTGGTGCTGGTGCTGGCCGTGGTCGTCATCGGCGGTCTGGTCGGCTCGGGCGCGCTCGGCTACGACGTGCTGTTCGGCCTGGCGCAGGGCGACCTGGCGACCGGTCTGGTGGCGGGCGCTGCGATCGTCTGCCTGGGGCTGATGCTCGACCGGGTGACCCAGCCGACCGCGCGCCGCGACAGGAAGGGGGCCTGAGATGGCTACGGCCCATAACCCTCGCCGTCGGCAGCTGCTGATGGCCGCCACCGGGGTCACGGCCCTGCTCACCGCGACCGGCTGCGGCGCGGCGGACATGTCCAAGCAGTCCTCGCCGTACGCCAATGTGGGCGGCGCGAAGAGCGTGACGCTCTCCGTCCAGTCCTGGGTCGGCGCACAGGCCAACGTGGCCGTCGCCCAGTACCTGCTGGAGCATGAGCTGGGCTACCACGTCGACACCGTCCAGGTGGACGAGATTCCGGCGTGGGACGCGCTCAGCCAGGGCCGGGTGGACGCGATCCTGGAGGACTGGGGTCACCCGGAGCAGGAACAGCGCTACGTCAAGGACAAGAAGACGATCGCGTCGGGCGGCGGCCTCGGCGTCACCGGCCACATCGGCTGGTGGGTGCCGAAGTACTTCGCCGACAAGCATCCGGACGTCCTGAACTGGAAGAACCTCAACAAGTACGCCAAGACCTTCAAGACCGCGGAAAGCGGTGGGAAGGGCCAGCTGCTGGACGGCTCCCCGTCCTATGTCACCAACGACAAGGCGCTGGTGAAGAACCTGAATCTGAACTACCAGATCGTCTTCGCCGGTTCGGAGTCCGCCCAGATCACCCAGATGAAGCAGTTCGCCAAGCAGAAGAAGCCCTTCCTGTCGTACTGGTACGAGCCGCAGTGGCTGTTCAACCAGGTGCCGATGGAAGAGGTGAAGCTGCCCAAGTACACGGACAAGTGCGCCGCCAAGGGCGAGAAGGACCCCGACTCCATCGACTGCGCCTACCCGGTCACCCCGCTCCAGAAGTACCTCAACGCGGACTTCGCCAAGGAGGGCGGCAAGGCCGCCGCCTTCCTGAAGAAGTTCAAATGGACCAAGAAGGACCAGAACGAGGTGTCCGAGCTGATCGCCTCGGACGGGATGTCGGCACAGGACGCGGCCAAGAAGTGGGTCAAGGCGCATCCGGACGTCTGGAAGCAGTGGCTGCGCTAGGCGCCTCTTCGTAGAAGCGCCCTGGGGGCGTCACCCGGCCGGGCCCCGCATCGTCCCCCTCATGGGGTGGACGGAGCGGGGCCCAGCTGCCCAGCCAGGTCGCGCGCGGCGGCCATCGTCGCGAGGAAGAGCCGGGGGCCGAAGGTGACGCGGGTGGCGCCGAGCCGCCCCAGCTCGGCGGGCGAGGGGCCGTCCGGTGCGAAGGCCGCCGCGTTGACCGGTACGCCGACGGCGGTCGCGAGCCGGGGCAGCAGTTCCGGCGGCGCGAAGATCGGATAGACGCAGTCCACGCCCGCCGCCGCATAGGCCCGCCCGCGCTCGATCGCCGCCTCGGCCGCGCGCTCGGCGTCCTCGGGCCCGCCCTGGGCGAACGCGCCGCGGGCGAAGACGTCGATCCGGGCGTTGATCACCAGGCTGTCGCCCGCCTCGGCTCGCACCGCCGCCAGCCGGTCCGCCTGCTCCCGCGGGTCGGTCAGCTGCTTGGTCAGCGCGTCGGAGTCCTCCAGGTTGCAGCCCACCGCCCCGGTCTCCAGCAGCCGTTCGACCAGCTCCTTGGCGTCGAGGCCGTAGCCGCTCTCCAGGTCCGCCGACACCGGCACCTCCACGGCCCGGACGATCCGGGCCACCGCGGCGAACATCTCCTCGGTCGGTGTCCGGCCGTCCTGGAAGCCCAGCGACGCCGCGATCCCGGCGCTCGGCGTCGCCAGCGCCGGGAAGCCCGCGTCCACGAAGGCGCGGGCCGAACCGGCGTCCCAGGGACCGGGCAGCACGAGCGGCGTCTCCGCGTCCCGGCCGTGGTGCATCGCCCGGAACGCCCTGGCCTCGGCCGTGGCGCTGGTCGTCATGGATCCCCCTCGTTCTCAGCCCGCGGTCGGCTTGTAGGAGCCCGGGACCTTGCGGGTGGTCACCCCGATCCGGTTCCAGGCGTTGATGGTGAAGATGAGCGCGATGAGCTGGGCCAGCTCCTGCTCCTCGAAGTGCTTGGCGGCCCGGTCGTACACCTCGTCCGAGACGCCGTCGGGCAGGACGGTGACCGCCTCGGTCAGGGCGAGCGCGGCCTGCTCCTTCTCGGTGTAGACCCCGGCCGCCTCCTCCCAGGCGTTGAGTAGATAGATCCGTTCCTCGGACTCGCCCGCCGCCCGGGCGTCCTTGATGTGCATGTCGATGCAGAACGCACAGTGGTTGATCTGCGAGGCACGGATCTTGACCAGCTCCGTCAGCGACGGCTCCAGACCCTGACGGGCCGCCGCGTCCAGCTGGATCATGGCCTTGTAGACCGCGGGGGCCGCGTGCGCGAAGCTCATCCGGGGACCGTGGGGGGAGGTGCTCTCCGATGTCGTCATGCGGCCCACGCTAGAACCTCATCAGCCCAGGGGTATGGTCCACTTTCATGGAGGATTCGTGGGCCATTTCCGGGCCCGGAAAGACCACGTCCGGGCCCGCACAGGCGAGTTCCGGGGCCGAAGACGGGGCCGGAGCCCGGGACGGGGGCGGAGCCCGGGACGGGGACGCGCGGCCGGGCGGGCTGGGCGCCGATCTGCATCTGGACCTGCCGCGGGGCGGGACCACCGGGGTGCGGGCCGCGCTCATCCGCTCCCTGCGCGACGCCGTACGCAGCGGCCGCCTCGCCCCCGGCACCCGGCTGCCCTCCTCCCGCACGCTCGCCGCCGACCTCGGCATCGCCCGCAACACGGTGGCCGACGCCTACGGCGAACTCGTCGCCGAGGGCTGGCTCACCGCACGGCAGGGCTCCGGCACCCGGGTCGCCCGGCGCGTCGTGCCGCCCGAGCCCGCGCCGCCGCGCACCCCACCGGCCGCCGCCGTGGCCGCCACCCGCCCGGCGTACGACCTGCGGGCCGGGTCGCCCGACGTCTCCGCCTTCCCCCGCTCCGCGTGGCTGTCCGCCGCCCGGCGCGCCCTCACGGCGGCACCCAGCGACGCCTTCAACTACGGCGATCCCAGCGGGCGGCCCGAACTGCGCCGGGTCCTTTCCGACTATCTCGCGCGCGCCCGCGGGGTGCGGGCCGCGCCCGAACGGATCGTGGTCTGCTCCGGGTTCATCCAGGGACTCGCCCTGCTCAGCCGGGCGCTGCACAGGGACGGCCACCGCGCGCTGGCCGTCGAGTCGTACGGACTCGACCTCCACTGGAGCGTGCTGCGCCGCAGCGGACTGCGCACCGTGCCGCTGCCGGTCGACGGGCGGGGCGCCCGCACCGGCGAACTGGACCACCTCACCGACGTACGGGCCGCGCTGCTCACCCCCGCGCACCAGTTCCCCACCGGCGTCGCCCTGGACCCCGACCGGCGGGCCGCCGTGGTCGACTGGGCGTCCCGGGCCGACGGGCTGGTGCTGGAGGACGACTACGACGGCGAATTCCGCTACGACCGCCAGCCGGTGGGCGCCCTCCAGGGGCTGGACCCGGAACGCGTGGTCTATCTGGGCACGGCGAGCAAGAGCCTGGCGCCCGCCCTGCGGCTGGCCTGGATGGTGGTGCCGGACCATCTGCTGGACCGGCTGCTGGCCGTCAAGCAGACGGGGGAGTGGCAGTCGGGGGCGCTGGACCAGCTGACGCTCGCGGAGTTCATCGCCTCGGGCGCGTACGACCGCCATGTGCGCGGGATGCGGCTGCACTACCAGCGGCGCCGCGACCAGCTGGTGGCGGCGCTGGCCGAACGCGCCCCGCGGGTGCGCGTCACGGGCATCGCGGCCGGGCTGCACGCGGTGCTCGAACTGCCGCCGGGCACCGTGCGCTCCGTCCTCCAGGGCGCGGCCTGGCAGGGCCTGGCCATGGAGGGCCTGAACCGCTACCGGTACCGCGAGGAGGGCGCGCCGGGAGCGGGCGGACCCGAGCCGGACGAACTGGTCTTCGCCTATGGAGCGCCGCCCGAGCACGCCTTCGCGGGTGCCCTGGACGCGCTGTGCCGGGTGCTGCCCTGAACGGGCCGCTCCCCACCCCCGGCGTTCACTTGTGCGATAAGCCCCTCTAGTGTGGGCGGACCAACGAACGGGGGAGCAGGACCAATGGAACGGAAAGACCCACGGCGGCTGCGGTCGAGCACGGTGATCCTGGGCGGGATGGGCGCCCTCGCGGCGGCCCTCACCTCCTGCGGGTCGGAGCCCGACAAGCGCTGTGTCGACCGGGACAGCTACGACCTGTCCAGGGGCTACCGCATCGTCGACTCCAGTGCCTGCAACGGCTCTTCGGGCTCCACGGGCGGCAAGAAGAAGAGCAGCCGCGGCACCACCACCAAGCGGGTCGACGGCGACTGGTACTACGACGCCGACGTCGACGGCCGCTGGGCGGACTACGGCACCTTCAGCAAGAGCCAGGCCGCCGACCGCGGCGGCTTCGGCTGCTCGGGATCCGGCGGCGGCTGACCGGACGACGACCCGATGAAGCGTCACATCATCGACCCCCGCCCCGACTGGCAGGCCACGGTCGAGGAGCAGGGGGTCATCTACCCGCTGACCCGCTACCCGGACGGCTCGCTGCGCCCGTACTGGGACGAGAGCGCCTACTACGCCTTCACGCTGCCCGAGGTCGAGGCCCTGGAGGAGGTGGTCGAGGAGCTGCACCGGATGTGTCTGGAGGCGGCCGCCCACATCGTCGACCACGACCGCTTCGCCGACCTCGGCATCGAGGATCCGCGGGTGGCCGGGCTGGTCGCCGAGTCCTGGCACCGGCGGGCCGAACAGCCCAGCGTCTACGGCCGGTTCGACCTGCGGTACGACGGAGGCCCGGGCCCGGCGAAGCTGCTGGAGTACAACGCGGACACGCCCACCTCGCTGGTGGAGGCGGCGAGCGCCCAGTGGTTCTGGATGGAGGACCGCTTCCCCGGCGCCGATCAGTGGAACTCGCTGCACGAGCGGCTGGTCGACGCCTGGCGGAAGCAGGCCGCCCTGCTGCCGCCGGGCGCGCCCCTGTACTTCGCCCACTCGGCCGGGGACGAGCTGGGCGAGGACCTGATGACCGTCGCCTACCTGCGGGAGACGGCCGAACAGGCGGGGCTGCGGACCGAGGCGATCTCCATGGAGGACATCGGCTGGGAACGGCTCTCCGGCCGCTTCGTGGACATGCGGCACCGCTTCATCCGCGCCTGCTTCAAGCTCTACCCCTGGGAGTGGCTGGTCACCGACCGGTTCGGCGCCCATGTGCTGGACACGATCGACAACGGCGGCGGCACCGGCTCCACTCTGTGGATCGAGCCCGCCTGGAAGATGCTGCTGTCCAACAAGGCGCTGCTGGCCGTCCTGTGGGAGCTGTACCCCGGCCACCCCAATCTGTTGCCCGCCTACCTCGACGGTCCCCGCGAACTGGCCCGCACCACCGGCTACGTGGCCAAGCCGCTGCTCGGCCGGGAGGGCGCGGGCGTCACCGTGCACCAGCCGGGCGCGGAGCCCGTCATCCGTGACGAGCCCTGCTGCTACCAGGAGTTCGCCCCGCTGCCCGACGTGGACGGCAACCGGGTGGTCCTCGGTGCGTGGGTGGTGGAGGACGAACCGGCGGGGCTCGGCATCCGGGAGTCGGCCGGGCTGATCACGGACGAGTACGCGCGCTTCATCCCGCACGTGATCCTCTGAGCGGCGCCACGGCGGCAGGGGCAATAACGCGAGCAATGTGAGCAACGCCGGCACCACGACGCCTACGGTCATTCCGCCAGCACCCCCCTGAGCTGGTCCAGGCCCCAGTCGAGGTCCTCCTCGCCGATCACCAGGGGCGGTGCGATCCGGATGGTGGACCCATGGGTGTCCTTGACCAGCACCCCGCGGTCCATCAGCCGCTCGGAGATCTGCCGCCCGGTGCCGCGTGACGGCTCGATGTCCACCCCGGCCCACAGCCCGCGCCCCCGCACCGCCTCCACCGCCCCGCCGCCGGCCATGTGCGCCAGCTCCCGGTGCAGATGCTCGCCCAGCTCCGCCGCCCGCCCCTGGAACTCCCCGGTCCGCAGCATGGCGATCACTTCCAGCGCGACCGCGCAGGCGAGCGGGTTGCCGCCGAAGGTCGAGCCGTGCTCCCCGGGGCGGTGGACGCCCAGCACCTCGGCGGACGACACCACCGCCGACACCGGCACCACCCCGCCGCCCAGCGCCTTGCCCAGCACATAGACGTCCGGAACGACGCCCTCGTGCTCACAGGCGAAGGTCTTCCCGGTGCGGCCCAGGCCCGACTGGATCTCATCGGCGATGAACAGCACGCCCCGCGCCCGGGTCAGCTCGCGCACCCCGGCCAGATATCCGGGCGGCGGCACCAGCACCCCCGCCTCGCCCTGGATGGGCTCCAGCAGCACGGCGACCGTCTCCTCGGGCCCGGCGTCGAGCGCCGCCTCCATGGCCGCCAGATCGCCGTACGGCACGATGTCGAACCCCGGTGTGTACGGGCCGTGGTCCGCGCGGGCCTCCGGATCGGTGGAGAAGCTGATGATCGTGGTCGTGCGGCCGTGGAAGTTGTTGTCCGCGACGATGATCCTGGCCCGCCCGTCCGGCACGCCCTTGACCCGGTAGCCCCATTTGCGGGCGGTCTTGATCGCCGTCTCGATCGCCTCCGCTCCGGTGTTCATGGGCAGCACCGTCTCCATCCCGCACAGCTCGGCCAGCTCCGCGCAGAAGGCGGCGAACCGGTCGTGGTGGAACGCGCGCGAGGTGAGCGTGACCCGCTCCAGCTGCGCCTTGGCGGCGTCGATCAGCCGCCGGTTGTGGTGCCCGAAGTTGAGCGCGGAATACCCGGCGAGCAGATCCAGATACCGGCGGCCCTCGACATCGGTCATCCACGCCCCCTCGGCGGAGGCGACGACGACCGGAAGCGGATGGTAGTTGTGCGCGCTGTGGGCCTCGGCGGCCGCGATGGCGCGCTCCGAGAGGCGTTCGGTCGAGGTCAAGACGTCCTCCGTTCTGTGTGACCACGTAGGGGCTGTGACACCACCGAGGGCTGTGACACCACCCGTGGGGACACCACCCATGGGGACACCACCCAGGGTGGGGGTGTGCACGGTGACTGGCGAGCCGAGCGGGACACCGTCACGGCCGGGGCCCGGGCCGCCGTGCCGAGGGCGGCCCGTCGCGCCGCCGGCCCGCCG
>NZ_RIBZ01000176.1:0-12733 GCF_003721215.1 Streptomyces botrytidirepellens | reverse complement strand
CCGTACCGCCGCCCGCGCGGCTGCCCGGCACGCGCTGGCTGCGCCGGGGCCGTCCGTACTACGCCAAGCCGCTCACCGGTCGCGGGGAGACGACCCTGGAGCTGCGCGTCGCCCCCGTGCGCCTGCTCGCCGCCGTCCGCAACCGCCTCGGCAGCCGCATCTGACCGACGCCCCCTCGGCGGCCGCGTCTGACCGACCCTCGGCGGGCGCACCTGACCGGCCCTCACCCGCCGATACGCCCGCCGACAGCCCCGCCGATACGGGCCCGGGCCCGCCGCAACCGGCGCCGCACCCCCGCGGCGACCTCGATGGGCGCCACCTCCAGGGCGAGGGCCGGGGCCGCCCGCCGGGTGAGCGGTTTGGCGTAGTACGGACGGCCGAAGCGGAACCAGCGGATCCCGGCCAGCCGCCCCGGACAGGGCACGACGACGCTGCGGCCCTCCACGACCAGCGTCAGGGTCCAGCGGCCCGCCGCCAGCCGTCCGACGGGCAGCCGGGCGGTGAAGGCGCCGGAGGCGCCGCCAGGTTCGAACCGCGCCGCGACCTCGCGCACCGCGCCCGTCCCGCTCTCGGCGCGCAGCAGCGGCGTCCCGGCGTCGCGGGAGCGGGCGGCGGCCTCGCCGGTCAGCCGCCCGCCGACGATCAGGACGCCCTTCCGGGCATCGTGCCAGGCGGTCCGGGTCACCCGGCACGGGGCCTCGCGGGAGGGGGCGTGGGCGACCTCGCCGACGTCGAGCGAGAGATTGCCGTACGGGGTGATGTAAGGGACCACCACCACGGGTTCGCCCCGCGGGGTCATGACGGCGCGCCGGGGCGGCCGGACGGCACCGTCCTCCGCGCCGTCCTTGCGGTGGCTGCCGAACCGCACGATGCGGCTGACTCCCTGGGCCCGGACGTCGAGGTAGAGGTTCCACAGGCCGCGTGCCAGCGGCGCGCCGTCGTCGGCGGTGGCCGGGTCGATGTCGGCGGTGAAACCGGACGGGTGGGGCGTGGTGGGCACCCGGACCTCGGGGCGGTCGGACTCGTACGCCCGCAGGATGACGTCGGTGCCCGCGTCGATCGCGTCGATGCCTTCGATGGCGGCGTGGCCGGTCAGTCGCAGCACCCCGCCGTGCCAGCGCGCCGTATCAAGACGGTGGCGCACCGGCAGCCGGTCCGTGATGTCGAAACAGGCGTCGGGGACGTCGGCGGTGTGGTCGCGGAAGAAGGGGTGGAGCCAGTAGACGCGGCCCTTGTCGACCAGATGGCCGCGCCCCGCGTCCTCCTTGGCGTTGCGCGCGACGGTCAGGACGTCCTCGAAGCGGTCGGTGCGCAGCAGATGGACCAGGAGCCGGTCCGGGGCGTCGATCCGCTGGAAGATGGTGTCGGTCACCCAGGTGCGCGCCCACTCCCGGAACGCGGGGAAGAAGCGCTCGCGCGCGTCCCGTTCGCTCTCGCGCGGCAGCAGCCCCCGCAGCGGGCCGCACAGTTCCCACTCGACGTGGCGGCGCATGATCTGGTCCCGGCGGGGGCCCGGTTCGAGGTAGCGGGCCACGGTCTCGAAGCACAGCCGGATGCCGTCCATGCGGTGGGCGAGGTCGGACGCGGTGAGGGTGAGGTTGCTGCGGTCCTCGCGGTAGCGGACGTAGTAGCAGTCGTAGTCGGCGACGACGGATATGCCGGAGGCGTTGAGATAGGCGGCCGCGGTGAACGGCTTGTCCTCACAGTTGCGGTAGGGCGGGAAGCGCAGCCGCAGCCGCTCGATGAGGGAGCGCCGGAAGAGCTTCCAGGGGCCCAGGGTCAGATAGGCGTGGGAGGAGAAGATGTCGGTGCGCGGCTGGTTGTGCGAGAAGACGGCCCGGGGCACGGCGCGTCCGCCCACCGAGGCGATCCTGCCGAGCACGATGTCGGTGCCGTTGTCGTCGGCCATGGCGACCATGCGGCGCAGCGCGTCCGGCCCCAGGTAGTCGTCGGAGTCGAGGAAGAACACGAAGTCCCCCTGCGCGCGGTCCAGTCCGGTGTTGCGGGGGCTGCCCGCGCAGCCGGAGTTCTCCTGGTGGACGACGTGCAGCGCGGGGCACGCGCGGGCGAGCCGCTCCAGCTCCTCGCCGGTGCCGTCGGTCGAGCCGTCGTCCACCGCGATGATCTCGATCCGGTCCAGGCCGAGGGTCTGGTCCATCGCGGAGGTGACGGCGCGGGTCAGCTCCGGCATGGCGTTGTAGGCGGGAATGATCACGCTCACGCGCGGCGGGCACACTGCGGACGCAGACATGGCGGTTCTCCGGGATCGACGGCCGAAAGGGTCAGTCGCGGTCGGGAGCGTGGTCGGGAGCGTGGTCAGGGGCGCGGTCGGGAAAGGCGCGGGTGGGCTCCACGGCATGCGGGGGCAGCCCGCCACCGTGCCCGGGGGCGAGGTGCCGCGACGGCACCGCACGGCTCTCCGGCCGCCGCTGTGCGACGGGCGGCAGCGGCTGCGCGGTGACGTCCTCGCCCAGCATGAGGGTCCGTACGACGCGCTCCGCCGCGTGCCCGTCGTCGTACGGGCAGAAGCGGGCCCGGAACGCGGCGCGCAGCGCGGCCGCCTCGGCGTCGCACCACCGCCCCTCGCGGAACACGGCGATCAGTTCGTCCAGGGTGCGGGCCACCGGGCCCGGGGTCTCGCCGGGGCGGCCCGACAGCAGGTCGAAGTAGACGCCGCGCGCGGCCCGGTAGGTGTCCCAGTCGTCCGCGTAGATCACGATGGGCCGGTCGAGCAGGGCGTAGTCGAACATGATCGACGAATAGTCGGTGATCAGCGCGTCGGCGGCCAGGCACAGCTCCTCGACCGACGGATGGCGCGACACGTCCCGCACCAGCCCCGCCTCGTCCAGTTCGCGCAGCGCCGCCGACGGCCGGTACGAGTAGTGCGCCCGCACCAGGAGCGTGATGCCCGGGCCCAGGGCGCGGCTGACGCGCTCCAGATCCAGCCGGGGGATGAACCCCTTCTGGTAGTCGCGGATCGTGGGGGTGTAGAGGACGGCGGTGTGGCCCTCCGGGACGCCGAGCCCGGCGCGGGCGCGCCGCACGTCGTCCGCCGAGGCCGAGACCAGCACGTCGTTGCGCGGATATCCGTATTCCAGCAGCCGGTAGGAGGCGGGGTAGACCCGTTCCCACACCTCGCTGGAATGCGGATTGGAGGAGAGGGCGACGTCCCAGCGGTCGATGCGCTTGAGGAGATTCCCGAAGCTCATTCCCGCCGCCGCGGCCGGATAGCGCTGCTGGTCCAGGCCCATGCTTTTGAGCGGTGTGCCATGGAAGGTCTGGAGATGCACCGTGCCGGGCCGCTTGACGACGTCGTTGGGGAAATTGACGTTGTTGATGAGATAGGCGGCGCGGGCCACCGTCCGGTAGAAGTCCCGGGTTCCGGTGACGACGTAGTCGACGCCCTCAGGAAGCGACGCGATCTCCGACTTCTTGACCACCCACACCCCGCGGATGTGCGGCGCCAGTTCCCGGGCCTTGTAGTAGATCGCCGCCGGGTTGCACAGCACTCCGCGGCCCCAGTACGCGCTGTAGACGGCCAGGTTGGGGTCGACCGGGCGCTGCCGGTGGGCCCGGTACAGGGCCCGTTTGCCCCGTACGGCCAGCGCCGCGCGGGCGATCCGCTTGGCCTTGCGGGCCCCCGACACGGCCCGCGTCGCCATCTCGTGCTCCCGGTAGCGGGCGAACGAGCCACGGGCCAGCGCCGCGAAGCGCCACTCGGCCCCGGCGGGCGGCGTGAAGCCGTCCGGGAGGTGGGTGCGGTACCAGGCGGCGGCCCGGCGGAAGAAGCGGGGCCGGTCGGCCGTCGCCACCCGGGAACGGCGGTCCAGGCAGAACAGGAAGTGGGAGACGGCCCGTTCGAAGAGCAGACACCGCAGCGGATTCAGGTGCGGATGTTCGTCGAGGAAGGCGAAGAGCCGGGCGTACTGGTCGAATATGACGAAGTGTTTCTCGCCGGGGCTTCCCGTACTGGCCCCGACCCGGCGTTGGCGGTATTCCAGGCCGACCAGGTCCACGCAGGCGATGCGCCGCGCGGTCAGCATCGTCAGATACGACAGCAGCGCGTCCTCGTAGATTCCCTCGCTGAACGCGAATCCGTGGCCGGTATAGAAAGCGCGACGGTAGACCCGGTTGGACGACATCGCGAAGATCCGCAGGAATTCGGGGCGCTCCAGGACGGAGAACACGTCGGTGCCCGCGGAGTTCAGCAGCTCCCCGAAGACGCTGGGTGCGCTGCGCCCGGACCAGTAGGTGCGCACGTGGTTGAAGTAGAGGATGTCCGGGTCCTCGTTGAGGGCGAGCCGTTCGGCGAGGCCCTCCAGGGTGCCGGGCGCGAGGGTGTCGTCCCCGTCGAGGAACAGCAGATAGTCGCCGGTGGCGCGGTCGACCCCGGCGTTACGGGCCTGGCCCGGGCCGGAGTTGACGGGCTGGTGCACGGGCACCACCCGGCTGTCGCGGGCCGCGCAGGCGTCGATGATGGCGCCGCAGTGGTCCGGCGAGCAGTCGTCGACGGCCACCACCTCCAGGTCGTGGAACGACTGCGTCAGCACGGAGTCCAGGCAGGCCTGGAGAAAGCCCTGCACTCGGTAGGCGGCGATGACGATGCTGAAGCGGGGCATGCGGCTCCTCGGGACGCGACGGCGGATCGAGGCGCGAAGCGCTCACTGACTCACCACCGTAGGGTCGTACGTCCCGATATGCCCGATAAGCCCATGGAGGGGCGGCCAAGCGGGTGAAACCGGGAATCGCTGCCCCGCACGCCGAAGGGGCGGTCAGTGGCCGATGGCCGCTGACCGCCCCTCCACGCTGACTCAGCTGTGCGTACGCAGCAGGGTGCGCATCGTCCGCATCGCCACCGACAGGTTCGCCAGGTCGAACGTCTCGGACGACTGGATCTCGTCCAGTGTGGTCCGCGCCCGCTGGAGGATCGCGGCGTTCTTCTGCTCCCACGCCTTGAACCGCTGCTCCGGCGTCGAACCGCCGTTGCCGACCGACAGGACGTCGGAGGTGAGGGCGGCCTGGGCCGCGTACAGGTCCTCACGGATGGAGACGCGGGCCATGGACTGCCAGCGGTCGGCCCGCGGCAGTTCGATGATGCGGTCCATCAGCTGGCTGATCGACAGCCGGTCGGCCAGGTCGTAGTAGACCTCGGCGACCGCGAGCGGGTCCTTGCCGGTGCGGTCCGCGATGGCGACGATGTCCAGCGTCGGGAAGGCGGACGAGAAGCCCGCCACCCGGGTGGCCAGATCGTCGGGGACACCGGCGGCGGTCAGCTCGTCGTGGATGCGCTGGTACCACTCGATGTCGCCGCCGCGCAGCAGCTTGGGCAGCTGCGCCCGCACCGCGGCGACCCGCTCCGCGAAGAAGTCGATCGTCCCGGCCAGCTCCAGCGGCTGCGGCCGGTTGTTGAGCAGCCAGCGGGTGCCGCGCTCGACGAGGCGCCGCGAGTGCAGCCGCATCCGGGTCTGGAACTCGGCCGCGACGACCGTGTCCAGCGCCTCGACCTCGTCCCAGATCTCCCCCAGCTCGAAGATCGCCCGGGCCGCGGTCTGGGCGCGCACGACCTCCTCGGTGGAGGCCCCGGTCTCCTCCCGCATGCGGTGCAGGAAGGTCGTACCGGCGGTGTTGACGGTGTCGTTGACCAGCACCGTGGTGATGATCTCGCGGCGCAGCGCGTGCCCGTCGACGTGCTCGGGGAAGGTCTGGCGCAGCGCCTGCGGGAAGTAGGCGTGCAGCAGCCGCTGGAGGTACGGGTCGTCGGGCAGGTCGGTGCCGATCAGCTCGTCCGCCACGGTGATCTTGACGTAGGCGAGCAGCACGGCCAGCTCGGGCTGGGTCAGTCCGCGTCCGGCGGTCAGCCGCTCGCGGATCTGCCGGTCGGCGGGCAGGAACTCCAGCCCGCGGTCCAGCCGTCCCTCGCGCGAGAGGCGGCGCATCAGCCGCTGGTGGGCGTGGAGCAGGCTGGGGGCCTGGGCGCCGGAGATGGCGAGGGCCACGTTCTGCGCGTAGTTGTTGCGCAGCACCAGCGCGCCGACCTCGTCGGTCATCTCGGCCAGCAGCTTGTTGCGCTGCTTGACCGTCATGTCGCCCTCGGTGACCAGCGCGTTGAGCAGGATCTTGATGTTCACCTCGTGGTCGGAGGTGTCCACCCCGGCGCTGTTGTCGATCGCGTCGGTGTTGATCCGGCCGCCGTTGGTGGCGAACTCGATGCGGCCGAGCTGGGTCAGGCCCAGGTTGCCGCCCTCGCCGACGACCTTGGCCCGCAGGTCCTGGCCGTCCACCCGGATCGCGTCGTTGGCCTTGTCGCCGACGTCGGCGTGCGATTCGGTGGACGCCTTGACGTACGTACCGATGCCGCCGTTCCACAGCAGGTCGACCGGGGCCTTGAGGATGGCCTTCATCAGGTCGGCCGGGGTCATCTTGGCGACCTTGGTCTCGATGCCGAGCGCGGCCCGCACCTGCGGGGTGATCTGGATGGCCTTGGCCGTACGCGGGTGGATGCCGCCGCCCGCCGAGATCAGCCCGGTGTCGTAGTCCTCCCAGGACGAGCGCGGCAGCTCGAACAGCCGGCGGCGCTCGGCGTACGAGGTGGCCGCGTCCGGGTTGGGGTCGAGGAAGATGTGCCGGTGGTCGAAGGCGGCGACCAGCCGGATGTTCTCGCTCAGCAGCATGCCGTTGCCGAACACGTCACCGGACATGTCACCGACGCCGACGACCGTGAAGTCCTCGCTCTGGGTATCGTGGCCCAGCTCGCGGAAGTGCCGCTTGACGGACTCCCAGGCGCCGCGCGCGGTGATGCCCATGCCCTTGTGGTCGTACCCCGCGGAACCGCCGGAGGCGAAGGCGTCGCCGAGCCAGAAGCCGTAGGACTGGGCGACCTCGTTGGCGATGTCGGAGAAGGTCGCGGTGCCCTTGTCGGCGGCGACGACCAGGTAGGTGTCCTCCCCGTCGTGCCGGACGACGTCCTTCGGCGGCTCGACCTGGCCGCCGACCAGGTTGTCGGTGATGTCGAGCAGACCGGAGATGAAGGTCTTGTAGCAGCCGATGCCCTCGGCCAGCCAGGCGTCCCGGTCCACCGACGGGTCCGGCAGCCGCTTGCCGACGAATCCGCCCTTGGCGCCGACCGGCACGATGACCGTGTTCTTCACCATCTGCGCCTTGACCAGGCCCAGGATCTCGGTACGGAAGTCCTCACGCCGGTCGGACCAGCGCAGGCCACCGCGCGCGACCTTGCCGAAGCGCAGGTGCACGCCCTCGACGCGCGGCGAGTACACCCAGATCTCGTACGCCGGGCGGGGCGCAGGCAGATCGGGCACGGCCTGCGGGTCGAGCTTGACCGACAGGTAGTCGTGCGGCTCGCCGTGCCCGTTCTTCTGGAAGTGGTTGGTGCGCAGGGTGGCCTTGATGAGGGTGAGGAACGAGCGCAGGATGCGGTCCTCGTCGAGCGAGGCCACCTGGTCCAGCGCCGCGTCCAGCTCCTCCATCAGGGCGTCGGTCAGCTCCAGCCCCGCCCGCTGCCGCTCGGGCGACATCCGGGCCTCGAAGAGGGAGACCAGCAGCCGGGTGGTGTGCACGTTGTTGCGGAGGGTGTCCTCCATGTACGACTGGCTGAAGGTGGAACCGGCCTGCCGCAGGTACTTGGCGTACGCGCGCAGCACCATGGCCTGCCGCCAGTCAAGGCCGGCGCCCAGCACCAGCTGGTTGAAGTTGTCGCTCTCGGCCTGGCCGGTCCACACCGCGGCGAACGCGTTCTGGAAGCGCTCACGGGCGTCGTCGGCGAGGGCCTCACCCTCGCGCAGCGGCAGCCGCAGCCCGAAGTCGTAGATCCAGGCGGTGGTCCTGTCCGCGCAGCGCAGCTCGTACGGGCGCTCGTCGACCACCTCGACGCCGAGCGTGTTGAGCACCGGCAGCACGGCCGACAGCGACACCTGGCCGCCCGCCCGGTAGATCTTGAAGCGGCGTTCGGCGTGGGCCGCGCCGACCGGCTCGTACAGGCTGAGCGCGAAGTCCTGCTTGCTGTCCTCGGCGGTCAGCCGCTCCACGTGCTGGAGGTCGGCGACGGCGCCGCGCGGCGTGTGGTCGGCCTTGTAGCCCTCGGGGAAGGCGTGCTGGTAGCGGCGCAGCAGCTCGGCGGCGCGCTCCTCGCCCACCTCCGACACCAGGGCCTCGGAGAACCCGTCGGCCCACGAGCGGGCGGCGTCGACCAGCCGGTTCTCGATGCGCTCGACATCGGCGTCGGTCAGGTCGGGCAGCTCCGTACCGGGCTGGACGCGGACCACGAAGTGCAGCCGCGACAGCACCGACTCGGTGTGCAGGGCGGTGAAGTCCACCGGCGGGCGGCCGCTCAGCTCCTCCAGCAGGATGTCGGTCAGCCGCAGCCGCACATCGGTGGTGAAGCGGTCGCGGGGCAGGTAGACCAGCGCCGAGTAGTAGCGCCCGTACTCGTCCTGCCGCAGGAACATCCGCAGCCGGCGCCGCTCCTGGAGGTAGAGCACGCTGGTGACGATCGAGCGGAGCTGGTCGACCGGGGTCTGGAACAGCTCGTCGCGCGGGTAGGTCTCCAGGATCTGGAGCAGGTCCCGGCCGTCGTGGCTGTTGGGCCCGAAACCGGCGCCCGCCAGCACCTCGTCCACCTTGCGCCGGATGACCGGGACCCGGCGCACCGACTCGGTGTACGCGGCGGACGAGAACAGCCCCAAGAAGCGGCGCTCGCCGATCACATTGCCCTCGGCGTCGAACTTCTTCACGCCGATGTAGTCGAGGTACGACGGCCGGTGGACGGTGGCGCGGCTGTTGGCCTTGGTGAGGACCAGCAGCTTGTGCTCGCGGGCCTTGGCGCGGGCGTCGGCCGGCAGCCGGTTGAACGACGGGGACACCGGGGTGGCCCCGGCGTGGGCGCTCTCGTCGGTGTCCTGGTGCGCCGGGTCGGACCGCAGGATGCCCAGGCCCGTGCCGGGCACCGCGCTCAGCACGTCCTCCTCGCCACCGGCCTCGGTGGGCGCCTGGGTCAGCTCGTACTCGCGGTAGCCGATGAAGGTGAAGTGGTCGTCGGCGAGCCAGCGCAGCAGCTCACGGGCCTCCTCGACCTCCTGGTCGCGCACCTCGGCGGCCTTGGGCTCCGCGGGCAGCTCCTCGGCCAGCCGCAGCGCCGACTGGCGCATCTTGTCCCAGTCCTCGACGGCCTCGCGGACGTCGGACAGGACGCGCAGCAGGTCGGCGGTGATCTGCTTGAGGTCGCCGCGGTCGGTCTCCCGGTCGATCTCGACGTGGATCCAGGACTCGACGACGGCGTCGTGCGGCAGGTTCTCGCGGGCCTTGCGGTCGTACGAGGCGTCCAGCAGCTCGATCAGCTTGCCGGTGATGTCGCGCCGCACGACCACCTGCGGGTGGATCACCACATGGATGCCGCGGCCCGCGCGGGTCAGCTCATTGGTCACCGAGTCGACCAGGAACGGCATGTCGTCGGTGACCACCTCGACCACCGAATGGCTGCATGTCCAGCCGTGCTGCTCGACGGTCGGCGTGTGCACCCGGACGTTCGCCGTGCCCTGGGGGCGCGCCTCGGCAAGACGGTAGTGCGAGAGCGCCGCGCCGAAGACGTCGACCGGGTCACGGTCCGCGAGGTCCTCGGGGGGCGTGTGCAGGTAGTAGTGCTGGAGGTATGCGGTCAGGGTCTCCGGGCCCGGGCCCTGTACCGGTGGTTGCCCCCCGGCAGGGCTGTTCTCAGCGACCCGGGCGGCCCGTGCGAGCAGCTCGGCCTTGGCTTCGTCCAGCTTGGTCTGCATGTCCTCTGGCTCCTGTCGCGCGCCGTTGCGTGACATAGGTGGCGGTGGCATGACGCCGCGACTCGGGGTATCCGGTCACGTACGACGGTATGCCGGATCGGGAGAAGGCCGCGGCGTACTCGGCCGTAAGTGACCAAGACCCCACGCGGCGTCGACCAGCGGCAGCGGCTCCGGCCCGGAGGCGCCCCGGGCTGGGAGCGAGGGCCTCCTTGCCCCCGTGGACTATCGCGCTGATCACGCAGTAAGGCTATCGCTCCACCCCAGGGGCTCGTCATGAGCCGTTCGTGTACAAAACCCGACCCCGATGTTTGACGACACCGGACAGCCGGGGAGCGTGCGCCGCCACGCGATGCGCTCTTGGCAAACCTCTGGTGCGGATGCAGGGTGACACCGTCGGTGGTAAGCGTGGAAACGTGGAGGTGGGCGGCATGAGCAGCACTGCTGCGACTGCGAAGATCCTGCTGGTGACCGGGGACGCGGCCGAGTCCCTGGAGGTGCTCTACCCGTACCAGCGCCTGCGCGAGGAAGGCTACGACGTACACATCGCGGCCCCCTCCCGCAAAACGCTGCGCTTCGTGGTGCACGACTTCGAGGAGGGCTACGACACCTACACCGAAAAGCCCGGCTACAGCTTCCCCGCCGACCTCGCCTTCTCCGACGTCGACGCGGGGCAGTACGCCGCCCTGGTGATCCCGGGCGGCCGGGCCCCGGAATACCTGCGCAACGACCCGGAGCTGCGCAAGATCTGCAAGGCGTTCTTCGACGCCGACAAGCCGGTGGCGCAGATCTGCCACGGCCCGCTGCTGACGGCGGCGGTCGGCGCGCTGACCGGGCGGCGGGTGACCGCGTATCCGGCGCTGGAGCTGGACATGCAGGCGGCGGGGGCGACGTTCCAGGACGCGGAGGTCGTGGTGGACGGCACGCTGGTGTCGTCGCGGGCGTGGCCGGACCATCCGGTGTGGATGCGGGAGTTCCTGGCGGTGCTGCGGACGAAGGCGCCGGTGGCGTGAGGGGCTGACAGTTTCTGATATCTGTCAGCTGCTAGCTGCCAGCTGATACCCGCTGACTGTCAGCCGTCAGCTGCTAGTTGTCAGTCGTCAGCTGTCAGCTGCTGGCTGTCAGTCGTCCGCTGTCAGACGTCAGCTGTCAGCCACTGGCTGTCAGCTGTCAGCCAGCGCCTCGGCCTCCCGTACGGCCTGCTCCAGGGTGTCGACCACCGGCACCCCGGCGGAGAGCAGGCTGGTCCGGCTGTGCGAGCCGCCCGTGTAGAGCACCGCCCGCGCCCCCACGTGCTCGGCCGCCACCGCGTCGTCCACCGCGTCGCCGATCACTACGATCCGCTGCGGCGGCACCCTCTCCAGGGCGGCGAGGTGCCGCACCATCTGCTCGGCCTTGCCGGTGGTGCTCTGCCCGGTGCGGCCGTCCACGCGGATGAAGTGGCGCTCGATGCCGTGCGTACGCACCAGGGGCATCAGGTTCTCGTGCGGTGCCAGCGAGCACAGCGACTGGGTGAGCCCCGCCGACTGCCACTCCGTGAGCAGCTCCCGGGCGCCGAGCGCCAGCCCCGCGCTCTCGGCCAGCGCCCAGTAGTGCCGGTGGAAGGCCTCGTCCATGACCTCCCATTCCTCATCGGTGGGCAGCCGCCCCATCAGCCGCTCGTAGAAGAGCGGGACCGGTACGCAGTACAGCTCCCGGTAGCGCTCCAGCGTGATCGGCGGCAGGCCGATCTCCCCGAACGAGGCGTTCGTCGCCTGGATCACGACGTCGATGTCGTGGAAGAGCGTGCCGTTCCAGTCCCACACGATGTGCGTCACGTGGTTCGTCCCCATCCCTCGACGGTACGGCCTACTCGATGAGATTGGGGATCTCCTGGGTGGCGTACCACATCAGCTCGTGGTCCTCCGCGCCGTCCACCGTGAACTGCGCGTCGTCGTCCCCGAGGTNGCTCGTGGTCCTCCGCGCCGTCCACCGTGAACTGCGCGTCGTCGTCCCCGAGGTCCGCCGCGCCCAGCGCGTCGGCCGCCGCGGCGACGTCCCGCTCGGCGTCGTCGGCGTCCAGGTGCACCGCCGCGGCCTCGGACAGCCGTACGGCGGCGGCGATCCGCACCTCCCCCAGCGCGGACTGGTCCAGCCCCCGGTCCGGATCGGCGACCGCCTGCCCGTCGGGCACGTCCACAGCCACCACCACGCGCCGCCGCGGCACCTGCCGGTCCACGGCGAGCAGCCGCAGGGACGCCTGCGCGGCCCGGCTGAGCGCGGCGTACTCCAGCTCCTCGATGTCGTCCGACACGTACCACTCGCGCAGCGCGGGCGTCACGGCATACGCGGTCAGCGGCCCCGGCCCCAGTTCTCCCGTCTTGTGCGCCTCGGCGAGACCGGAGAGGGTCAGGGGGACGTAGACGCGCATGGGCCGCCACTTTCACGAGACATCAGGTCCCGCCAGCATACGTTCGACGCCCCCGCTTTGAGGGCTGGGTTTTCCCCCAGCTACCCCTGGGAGGTGCCCCCGCCCGGCCGGGCCCGCCGGTCCGCGTTCCCGGCCACCGGAGCGGCCCCACGCCCTGGCGGGGCCGGGGGCGATGCGCCGCCCGGTCGCCCGGGTCGCGGCAGCCCGGTCTGCTGGGGCTGCCGGTCCCCGTTCGGGGTATTTCCGGGGGGCTGCGGGCCCGGGCTCGTCCGCCGTCCCGTATGCCGCCACCAGTCCTTCCACCGGATCGATTCCCCCGGATAGGTGAAGGGCCCGGCCGGGTCCGGGGGCCCGGTGACGGGCGTTGCGGGTGGCGGAAACGCGTCGGTAGAAGTCTCCCGACAGAAAGCTACTGCCCGGTATTTCCGGGCCCGGCAGAGACGGCGGGACGCATGCACGAGATCACCCGGACGACGACGCGGACCGACCGGGGCGCGGCGGGCACCGCCGCGCGGCGCCGGAGCGGTGGGGCCGGGGGCCG
>NZ_RIBZ01000173.1:0-2133 GCF_003721215.1 Streptomyces botrytidirepellens | reverse complement strand
GCCCGGCGGCGGCCTCGGAGGGGGCGGAGGCGCCCTCCGCGGTCCCGGTCGAGGCCCCCTCCGACGCGCCCTTCGAGGCGCCGTACGCCCCGGGCCCCGCGGAGCCCGGCCCGGCCCGGCGGCCGCGGCTGCTGGTCGCCGACGACAACGCCGACGTACGGTCCTATCTGGGCGATCTCCTCGGCCGCGAGCACGACGTCCTCCTCGCGGCCGACGGCCGTGCCGCGCTGGACACCGCCCTGGCGCACCCCGTGGACCTGGTGCTCACCGATGTGATGATGCCGCGCCTGGACGGCTTCGGGCTGGTGCGGGCGCTGCGCGGCGACCCACGGACCACCCGGCTGCCGATCATCATGCTGACCGCGCGGGCCGGGGAGGAGTCCACGGTGCGGGGGCTGGGCGCGGGCGCGGACGACTACCTCGCCAAACCCTTCTCGGCGCGTCAGCTGCTGGCCCGGGTCAGCGCCAACCTGGAGCTGTCCCGGCTGCGCGAACGGGTGCTCAGCGACAGCCGCAGGCAGGCGGACATGCTCACCTCGCTGTCCCAGGCGAGCCTGCTGCTGTCCGACACCCTCGATCCGCCGCAGGTCCTGGACACCGCCCGGGAACTGCTCGTCCCGGCCCTGGCCGACGAGATACGCATCCGTCTCGCCGACCCCCGTGCCGAGCGGCCCTTGTACGCCGCCGGGGAGTCCGTGGCGCCGGGCGGCGTCCTGGACCGGGCCCTCGGCGACACCCTGCTCGCGGGCACCGCCCCCGAGCCGCCCGCCACCGGCGGCACCCTGCTCTCCGTACCGCTGCTCGCGCACGGCCGGACGCTGGGCGCCCTGGCCATCGCCCGGCGCGAGGGCGCGTACACCATGGCCGACCGGCAGTATCTCCAGGGCGTGGCCGGGCGGCTGGCCCTCGCCTACGACAACGCGGCCCGCTTCCGCAACGAGCGCCACCTCGCCCTGACCCTCCAGCGCGCCCTGCTGCCGCAACACCTCCCCCAGGTGCCGGGGCTGCGCACCGCCTCGTACTACGAGGCGAGCGCCAGCGGCGCCGAGATCGGTGGCGACTGGTACGACGTCATCGCGCTGCCCGACGGCGAGATGGGCCTGGCCATCGGCGATGTGATGGGCCATGACGTGGACGCCGCCACCGTGATGGGCCGGCTGCGCTCCACCCTGCGCGGCTTCGCCCTGGACCGCGCCTCCCCCGGCGTGCTGCTGGGCAAGTTGGACGCCTATCTGCGCTCCCTGGACGTCGACCACTTCGCGACGTGCCTGTACGCGGTGTACGAACCACGCACCCGGCGGCTCCGGTACGCGGCCAGTGGCCATCTGCCGCCGCTGCTGGTGGCAGGCGGGACGACGAGTTTCCTCGACGTCTGCCCCAACGCCCCGCTGGGTCTCGCGGACGAGCCCCTGGTCGGCCACGAGACGCGGCTGCCGCCCGGCGCGGGGCTGCTGCTGTTCACCGACGGGCTGGTGGAGAACAGCCATCTGCCCCTCGACGACGGCCTGGCGGCGCTGCGGCGCGCCTGCGACGGGCTCACCCCGCCCGTCCTCGCCGATCCTCAGGCCATCATCGACCGGGCGCTCGGACTGCTGGACATACCGGGCCGGGTGGACGACGACACGGCGCTGCTGGCCGCGTCAGCTCCGTAACCGTTCGCCCGTATCGGCGTCGAGGACGCTCACCCGCACCGCGGGCTCCCGTACCGCGTCCCGGCTCGCCTCCGCGTCCAGCGCGAAGAGCACCACCACCGGTCGCGCGGCGCCGCCGCGGGCGTGGACCCCGGCGTACTGGAGGATGCGCCAGCCGCCCTCGTCCCAGTGGTCCAGCAGCGCCGACCGCACCAGGGGCGAGGTGCTCTGCCAGGCGAGCGAGTGTTCCAGCAGCTCGACCGTCGCGGCCACCGGTACCCCTGGCGGGGTTCCGGCCAGCGGGTGTCCGGTGAGGCGCAGGCGCAGCCTGCGCCACGGCATCCGCCACCGGCGGTCGGCGCCGAGGGCCACCAGCCCGGCCACCGCCACCAGGGCGCAGCATCCGGTGGCGGCCGGGTGGCGCGGGGCCGTGACCCACCAGGGGTGCCGGGCCAGCGCCACGGCGACACCGCCCGCCACCACCACGGCGGCGCGGGCGAAG
>NZ_RIBZ01000014.1:0-16950 GCF_003721215.1 Streptomyces botrytidirepellens | reverse complement strand
CCCGGAAGCTAAGCCTTTCAGCGCCGATGGTACTGCAGGGGGGACCCTGTGGGAGAGTAGGACGCCGCCGAACAAATATTGGAGAGAGGCCTGTCGGAACTTCGGTTCCCGACAGGCCTCTCTTTTTGTTGTGTTGCGAGCCACTCGGTGTTCATGTTGCGTGGGCAACATGCCGTTCATGGGGACTCCAACGGATGAGCTGTGGCGTGAGTTGACCCGGTCGGGCGTACGGCCGGGCGACGAGGTGATCGTGCCGTCCTACGGCACACCCGAAGCGGCGGAAGCGGTGCTCCTCGCCGGCGCGCGGCCGGTGTTCGTGGACATCGACGCTCACACTTTCTGCATAGATCCGGACGCGGTGGCCGAGGCGCTGACGCCCCGCACCGCGGCCATCGTGGCCATACACACCTTCGGACACCCGGCCGACATGGCCCGCCTCACCGAGCTGGGACAGCGGCACGGAGTGCTCGTGATCGGACACGGCGCCGTGTGCGAGCCGGTCGGCGAGATCCTGCGCCGACAGGCCAACGCGGCCTATCTGAACGGAAAGCTGCGCGGGGTCGTCACCCCCGCGTCCAAGCCCGGCATGGAACACACGTATCAGCAGTACGTCGTGAGGGTGCCGGGCAACGGACGCCCGGACCGGGACGCATTCGCCCGTACGCTGCGGTCTCGCGGCGTCGTGTGCCACGTACCGATTCAGACCCCGGCGCATCGCACAGCGCGCTTCCGGCGCGATCTGTGGCTCGCGGAGACGGAACGCGCGGCCGACGAATGCCTCGCTCTCCCCGTCGATCCCGCCATGTCCCGGCGGGAGTTGCAGCGCGTCGTCTCGGCCTGCAACGCGTTGGGAGGCCTGTTGCAGTCAGCGGCCTGAGCGGTTGACGGGGCGGGTGGTCGAGAGCGCTCTCGAATTCGGGTATGATCTATCCCGTTGCCGCGCCCCAATAGCTCAGTCGGCAGAGCGTCTCCATGGTAAGGAGAAGGTCTACGGTTCGATTCCGTATTGGGGCTCTCCTGCGAAAGGCCCCCGCCAACCGGCGGGGGCCTTCGTCATGTTCAACCGCGCCGAGGATACCGGGGCACCGATGGTGCCCCGGCCCCGGCGGTCAGGCGTCCTGCGGCTCGGGGACGCGCATCGCGAGGATCGCCATGTCGTCGGACGGCGGTTCGGCCGCGAACCGCTCGACAGCGCGCAGCACCCGTGCGGCCACCGCTCCCGCGGTGAGTCCGGTGCAGGTGGTGAGGACGTCGACCAGACCGTCGTCGCCGAGCATCCTGGTGCCCTCGCGGCGCTCGGTCACCCCGTCGGTGACGCACAGCAGGACGTCGCCGGGGTCGAGCGTCACCGTCTGCTCGTACAGCTCCAGGTCGTCCATGACGCCGAGCAGGGGCTGCGGTTCGGCCGCCGCCTCCACGGAGCCGTCCTGGCGCAGCCGGAGCGGCAGCGGGTGACCGGCGCAGACGACCTTGAGCACCGCCCCGCCGTTCTGCTGCGGCCACAGCTCCCCGTAGAGGAGGGTGAGGAAGCGGCTGCGGGCACCCTCGTCGAGGATCGCCGCGTTGAGCCGCTCCAGGACCGCCGGGCCGCCGAAGCCCTCGCGGGCGAGCAGCCGCAGCGCGTGCCGGGCGAGGCCGGTGACCGCGGCGGCCTCCGGCCCGGTGCCGCAGACGTCGCCGATGGCGAAGCCGTACGCGCCGTCGCGGATCGGGAAGAGGTCGTAGAAGTCACCGCCGACCTCGTTGCCCTCACCGGCGGCGCGGTAGATGACCTCGACCTCGACTCCGGGGACCTCCGGCTGCTCGGGCGGCAGCAGGCTGCGCTGGAGGGACTGGCTGATGGCGGTGCGCTCCGAGTAGAGCCGCGCGTTGTCGAGGGCGAGTGCGGCCCGGCGGGAGAGGTCCTCGGCCAGCTCCAGGTTCTCCTGGCGGAAGTGCTCGTCGGTGGGCTTGCCCAGGGTGAGCATGCCGATGACGCGGTTACGGGCCACCAGCGGCAGGACGACCGTCTCGCCGCCGACGGCGGACGCGGTCGCGAGCGAGGCGCCCGGGCCCGAGGAGGGCCGGGCGGAGTCGCCGAGGCTCAGGCTGCGCAGCGAGGTGCGCAGCGCGGCCGCGTGAGCCGCCTCGTAGGGGCCGGTCCAGCCGCGGGCACCGCCGGTGGGAACCTGCTCCGGCGGGTCGATCTTGGTGAGCAGGGCCTTGAGCCCGTCGATGCGGTCCTCGTCCTCATGCAGGACGTACGACAGCTCGGGGTCGGAGGCCTGGTCGGCGACCGTATAGACGGCGCACCAGCTGGCCAGGGTGGGCACCGTCATCTGTGCCATGAGAGCCAGTGTCTGGTCGCGGTCCAGGGTGCCCGCGAGGAGATCGGACGCCTCGACCAGGAAGGAGAGTGAGCCGCGGCGCAGCTTCTCCAGCTCGGTGAGGCGGGCGCGTTCGACGGCGAGTGCGATGCGGTCGGCGGCGAACTGGAGCCGCAGTGCCTCCTCGTTGCTGTACCGGCTGGGGGCCTCGGCGGCGACGCCGAGCGAGCCGGTGAGCCGGCCCTCGACCTTGAGGGGGACGGTGACGACCGAGCGCATACCGGTGTTGATGAGCAGGGGGACGGCGCCGGGCACGGCGGACAGGTCCTCGTGGACGGCGGGCATCCGGGCCGACCCGTAGCGCCCGGTGCCCGCTTCGACGGGGACGCGGGCGAAGCGCTGCCGGGCCGACGGCAGCCCGGTGGAGGCGCGCACCTCCAGCTCGGTCTCGTCGTCGGTGGCGAGCAGCAGATAGGCGGCGTCCCCGTCGAGCATGTCACGAGCGCGTTCGACGGTGCGCTGGAGGAGTCCGTCGAGGTCGTCGGGGGCGGGCGAGCCGATGAAGACCTCGAAGGCGTCGCTGGCCGGGCCGCGCTCGGAGGAGTCGGAGGTGTCGGCCGCCGCGCCGCGCATCGGGCTCTGCAACACGGCGCGCTCGCGGTCGCGGACCAGCAGGCAGACGGTGGAGGCGGCGCCGTCGGCATCGCGGATGCGCAGGTGGGAGGCGTAGACGGGGGCGACACGGCCGTCGGCGCCGCGGATGCCGTACGAGCCCTCCCAGCGGGAGAGCCGGAGCGCCTCGGCGACGCCGGTGCTGGTGCCGGGGGTGTGCGGCCAGGCGGCGAGGTCGGTGAGGGGCTTGCCGACGATCTGTTCCGGGCTGTAGCCGAACATTTCCTGAGCGTCGTCGTTCCAGGCGCTGATGAGGCCGTCGCTGTCGACCTGGACCACCGCGACCCGGACCCGGGAGTCGGCGATCGGCAGGGCGCTGGAGGGCAGCGCGGGCCCGGCGGCCCGCGTGCCGGCCGGCCGCTCGGGGAAGTCGAGCTGGAACCAGACCTGCTTGTGGGTGGCCGTGTACTCGACACCCCAGCGTGCGGCGAGTGCGGCGCACAGTAGCAGACCGCGGCCACCCTCGCGATCAGGGCTGCCGAAGTGGTGGCCGCCATTGCTCTGGAGCGGAACTTCCCGTTCGGGGTAGCGGTCGGCGACCTCGACGCGGACTCCGGTGTCCGCGCGGATGCACACGACATCGGCGGTGGTGCCCGCGTGCACCACCGCGTTGGTGACGAGTTCGCTGGTGAGGACGACCGCGTCGTCCACGATGTCGGTGAGGCCCCAGCCCTGGAGGGTGTCCCGGACAAAGGTGCGGGCGGCGGCGACCGAGCGTCCCACCGGCTCGAAGGTGGCGGCTGCCCGCGCGGTGATCACAGGTCTCCTCATATGTGTCTCGGCGAACTGCTCACCCATGTCGCAGCGCCCCTCCGATGCCTGGCCGGATGCCAGGTTACTTACCTCAACCGCCCCCGCGAATGCCGGTCCGCCGTGATTCCACCCGGAGGGGGCTGGCGCCGGTATGCGATGCTGCCGAACTGTTATGGCCTGGTTGGGCCATGGTGAAACACTGGGCAAGCTGGAAGAAGAACCCGACGAGGACGGTCAACCCTGCGGGAGGGACACGGTGGAGTCTGGCGCAGCGGCGCGGGGCACGAATACGCGCGCGAAAGGCGGACGGTCCCGGAGCAATGGGACGACCGAAGTGGATACGGCGGCCCTGAACCGGCTACTGACCGCGATGACGGCGATGCGGGACGGCAACTTCCGCAAGCGGCTGACAGTCTCGGGCGAGGGCGTCATGTCCGAGATCGCCGCGGTCTTCAACGAGGTCGCGGAGCGGAATCTCCAGCTCACAGGCGAGCTGACCCGGGTGCGGCGGGTGGTCGGCCGTGAGGGAAAGCTCACGGAACGGCTGGAGACCGGCGCCTGTGAGGGGCAGTGGGCGGCGGCTATTGACGCGTCCAACGCCTTGGTGGACGATCTTGTGCGGCCGGTGTCCGAGGTGGGCCGGGTGCTGTCCGCGGTCGCCGAGGGCGACCTGGAGCAGCGCATGGACCTGCGGGCACAGGGTGCCGACGGGTCGGCGCATCCGCTGCGCGGTGAGTTCCTCAAGGTGGGGCGCACCGTCAACGGGCTGGTCGATCAGCTCTCGGCGTTCACCGACGAGGTGACGAGAGTCGCCAGTGAGGTCGGCACCGAGGGCAAGCTGGGCGGTCAGGCCCGGGTGCGCGGCATGTCCGGTTCGTGGAAGGACCTCACGGAGTCCGTCAACACGATGGCGTCCCGGCTCACCGCCCAGGTGCGGGACATCGCCCTGGTGACGACGGCGGTGGCCAAGGGTGATCTGTCCCGGAAGGTCACGGTTCATGTGTCCGGGGAGATGCTCGAGCTGAAGGAAACCGTCAACACGATGGTGGACCAGCTCTCCTCGTTCGCCGCCGAGGTGACCCGGGTGGCCCGTGAGGTGGGCACCGAGGGTGAGCTGGGCGGCCAGGCGAAGGTGCCGGGCGTCGCGGGCGTCTGGAAGGACCTGACGGACTCCGTCAACCTCATGGCCGGGAACCTCACCGCCCAGGTGCGCGGGATCGCCCAGGTCACGACGGCGGTCGCCAACGGTGATCTGTCGCAGAAGGTGACGGTGAGCGCACGCGGCGAGGTCGCGCAGCTCGCCGACACGATCAACACGATGACGGAGACGCTGCGCACCTTCGCCGACGAGGTCACGCGGGTGGCCAGCGAGGTCGGCGCCGAGGGGCTGCTCGGCGGTCAGGCGCAGGTGCCGGGTGCGGCGGGTACGTGGAAGGACCTGACGGATTCGGTGAACACCGCCTTCCGCAACCTGACGGCCCAGGTGCGGGACATCGCGCAGGTGACGACCGCGGTGGCGAACGGTGATCTGTCGCAGAAGGTCACCGTGGACGTGGCCGGCGAGATGCTGGAGCTGAAGAACACCGTCAACACGATGGTGGACCAGCTCCAGTCCTTCGGTGCCGAGGTGACCCGGGTGGCCCGGGAGATCGGTGTCGAGGGTGAGCTGNCGCAGAAGGTCACCGTGGACGTGGCCGGCGAGATGCTGGAGCTGAAGAACACCGTCAACACGATGGTGGACCAGCTCCAGTCCTTCGGTGCCGAGGTGACCCGGGTGGCCCGGGAGATCGGTGTCGAGGGTGAGCTGGGCGGTCAGGCGCAGGTGCCGGGTGCGGCGGGTACGTGGAAGGACCTGACGGATTCGGTGAACACCGCCTTCCGCAACCTCACCGGACAGGTGCGCAACATCGCGCAGGTGACGACCGCGGTGGCGAACGGCGATCTGTCGCAGAAGGTCACCGTCGATGTCTCCGGTGAGATGCTCAAGCTGAAGAACACCGTGAACACCATGGTGGATCAGCTCTCCTCGTTCGCCGACCAGGTCACCCGCATGGCGCGGGACGTGGGCACCGAGGGCCGGCTGGGCGGCCAGGCCCGGGTGGACGGCGTCAGCGGCACCTGGAAGGACCTGACCGACTCCGTCAACTCGATGGCGGGGAACCTGACCTCGCAGGTGCGCGGTATCGCCCAGGTGACCACGGCGGTCGCCCGGGGCGACCTGTCGCAGAAGATCGAGGTGGACGCGCGCGGCGAGATCCTGGAGCTGAAGAACACCATCAACACGATGGTCGACCAGCTGTCCGACTTCGCCGAGCAGGTGACCCGGGTCGCCCGCGAGGTGGGTACGGACGGCCGGCTGGGCGGTCAGGCGCAGGTGCCCGGGGTCGCGGGCGTCTGGCGCGATCTGACCGACTCGGTGAACGGCATGGCGGGCAACCTGACCGCCCAGGTCCGTAACATCGCGCAGGTCGCCACGGCGGTCGCGCGCGGTGACCTCTCGCAGAAGATCGACGTCGACGCCCGGGGCGAGATCCTGGAGCTGAAGAACACCCTGAACACGATGGTCGACCAGCTGTCGTCCTTCGCGGAGGAGGTCACCCGGGTCGCCCGCGAGGTGGGCACCGAGGGCCAGTTGGGCGGTCAGGCCGAGGTGCAGGGGGTCTCCGGCACCTGGAAGGACCTGACCCAGTCCGTCAACGGCATGGCCAACAACCTGACGTCCCAGGTGCGTTCGATCGCCGAGGTGACGACGGCGGTCGCCAAGGGCGACCTGTCGAAGAAGATCACGGTCGATGCCAAGGGCGAGATCCTGGAGCTCGTCACCACCGTGAACACCATGGTGGACCAGCTGTCGTCGTTCGCCGAGCAGGTCACCCGGGTGGCCCGTGAGGTGGGTACGGAAGGGCAGTTGGGCGGTCAGGCGCGGGTGCCGGGCGTGACCGGCATCTGGAAGGACCTCAGCAACAACGTGAACCTGATGGCCAATAACCTGACCATCCAGGTGCGCAACATCTCGCAGGTCTCGGCCGCGGTCGCCAACGGCGACCTGACCAAGAAGGTGACGGTCGAGGCGCGCGGCGAGGTCGCGGCGCTGGCCGACACCGTCAACACGATGGTGACGACGCTGTCCTCGTTCGCGGACGAGGTCACCCGCGTGGCGCGCGAGGTGGGCACGGACGGCATCCTCGGCGGTCAGGCGCGGGTGCCGGGCGTGTCGGGGACGTGGAAGGACCTCACCGAGTCCGTGAACTCGATGGCGTCCAACCTGACCGGACAGGTGCGCAACATCGCGATGGTCACCACGGCGATCGCCCAGGGTGACCTGACCAAGAAGATCGACATCGAGGCGCGGGGCGAGATCCTCGAACTCAAGACCACGATCAACACGATGGTGGACCAGCTGTCGTCCTTCGCCGACCAGGTGACCCGGGTGGCCCGTGAGGTGGGCACCGAGGGGCAGTTGGGCGGCCAGGCGCGGGTGCGGGACGTGGCCGGCACCTGGAAGGACCTCACCGAGTCGGTGAACGAGATGGCCGGGAACCTGACCCGTCAGGTGCGCGCCATCGCCGAGGTGGCGACCGCGGTGACCCGCGGCGACCTCAACCTCAAGATCGACGTGGATGCCTCCGGTGAGATCCAGGTCCTCCAGGACCACATCAACACCATGATCGCGAACCTGCGCGAGACCACGCTCGCCAACAAGGAGCAGGACTGGCTGAAGGGCAACCTCGCCCGGATCTCCGGTCTGATGCAGGGACGGCGCGACCTGGAGGACGTCGCCCGGCTGATCATGAGCGAGCTGACCCCGGTGGTCTCCGCCCAGCACGGCGCGTTCTTCCTGGCGGTCCCCGCCGGTGACGGCACCGAGGTGGTCGCGGACAGCACCGCCGAGGAGGGCTACGAGCTGCGCCTGATCGGCTCCTACGGCTACTCCATCGGCTCGATGCCCACGTCGTTCCGGCCGGGCGAGACGCTGATCGGCACGGTCGCCGAGGAGAAGCGCCCGATCCTGGTGGAGAACGTGCCGCCGGGCTACCTCAAGATCGCCTCGGGGCTCGGCGAGGCGGCCCCGGCCCATGTGATCGTGCTGCCGGTGCTCTTCGAGGGGCAGCTGCTCGGCGTGATCGAGCTGGCCTCGTTCCAGCCCTTCGCGCAGATCCAGAAGGACTTCCTCAACCAGATCGCCGAGATGATCGGCACCAGCGTCAACACCATCAGCGTCAACACCAAGACCGAGGTGCTGCTCAAGCAGTCCCAGGAGCTGACCGAGCAGCTGCGGGAGCGGTCGGCGGAGCTGGAGAACCGGCAGAAGGCGCTCCAGGCGTCCAACGCGGAGCTGGAGGAGAAGTCCGACCGGCTGGCCCGGCAGAACCGCGACATCGAGGTCAAGAACACCGAGATCGAGGAGGCGCGGCAGGTCCTGGAGGAGCGCGCCGAGCAGCTCGCGGTCTCGATGCGCTACAAGAGCGAGTTCCTGGCGAACATGTCGCACGAGCTGCGCACGCCGCTCAACTCGCTGCTGATCCTCGCCAAGCTGCTCGCGGACAACGCCGAGGGCAATCTCTCGCCCAAGCAGGTGGAGTTCGCCGAGACGATCCACGGCGCCGGTTCGGACCTGCTCCAGCTGATCAACGACATCCTCGACCTGTCGAAGGTCGAGGCGGGCAAGATGGACGTCAGCCCGACGCGGATCGCCCTGGTCCAGCTCGTCGACTACGTGGAGGCCACGTTCCGGCCGCTGACCGCAGAGAAGGGCCTCGACTTCTCCGTCCGGGTCTCGCCGGAGCTTCCGGCGACGCTGCACACCGATGAGCAGCGGCTGCTCCAGGTGCTCCGCAACCTGCTGTCCAACGCGGTGAAGTTCACCGACGGCGGCGCCGTGGAGCTGGTCATCCGGCCGGCCGGGGTGGACGTGCCGAACGCCATCCGGGAACAGCTGCTGGAACACGGCGCGTTGCGGGACCCGGAGGCCGACATGATCGCCTTCTCGGTCACCGACACCGGTATCGGCATCGCCGCGAGCAAGATGCGAGTGATCTTCGAGGCGTTCAAGCAGGCCGACGGGACCACCAGCAGGAAGTACGGCGGCACCGGCCTCGGCCTGTCCATCAGCCGGGAGATCGCCCGGCTGCTCGGCGGTGAGATCCACGCGGCCAGTGAGCCGGGCCGCGGCTCGACCTTCACGCTGTACCTGCCGCTGTACCCCAGCGAGCTGCCCCCGCAGGGCTACCCGCAGCTCACACCGGGCAGCGCGGGCCCGCCGGCGCTGGAGCCGTACGACCCGGCCGAGGGCGCGGAGGACGACGAGTCCGGGGCCGCGGCGGAGCGGGAGCCCGAGCACGACGTCACCGCCGACGCCACGGCGCAGCGGACCCGCGGGGCCGCCGGGCTCTTCCGGCGGCGTCAGCGGACCGAGCAGGAGCCGTCACAGGCTTCCGAGCCGCAGACGGCCGCCCCGGAGGAGGCCCGCCGGAACGGCGGCCGGTCCGGCAGCCGGCAGCCGCAGGCCTCCGAGCCGTGGATGCTGGGCGGCCAGGATCTGGTGGCCCCGGAGCCGACGGGCGGCTTCCACGGTGAGAAGGTGCTCATCGTCGACGACGACATCCGCAACGTCTTCGCGCTCACCAGCGTGCTGGAACAGCACGGGCTCCAGGTGCTCTACGCCGAGAACGGGCGGGAGGGCATCGAAGTCCTGGAGCAGCACGACGATGTGGTGCTCGTCCTGATGGACATCATGATGCCGGAGATGGACGGTTACGCCACGACGGCGGCGATCCGCAGGATGCCGCAGTTCGCCGGGCTGCCCATCATCGCGCTCACCGCGAAGGCGATGAAGGGCGACCGGGAGAAGAGCATCGAGGCGGGCGCGTCGGACTATGTCACCAAGCCCGTCGACACCGATCATCTCCTTACGGTGATGGAGCAGTGGATGTCGGATGAGTGACCAGGTGAAAGGCAGGGGAGTGTCCGATGGGACACCGGACGCCATCGTGGTGTTGACTGACTGTCGCCGAACACGTGTGGGAACGCGGGAATCGGGGAACCTTCTGGTCTCCCACCGCGTTTCTGCTACGTGCACAGTGACATCGCGGTGACAGGGTGTGGCGAACAGCGGGGTGCGGCTACCATGACCGGCACAAGGACGGGCGACGCAAGGGAGTCGTCCCCTGGGGCGGCGCCCGGTGCTTCCCCCAGCGCTTCGAGCTGGGGAGACCCCAAGCCGGGACGAGGAGGACGGGGCATGGTGCAGAAGGCCAAGATCCTCCTGGTCGATGACCGGCCGGAGAATCTGCTGGCGCTGGAGGCCATTCTCTCCGCGCTCGATCAGACCCTGGTGCGGGCATCGTCAGGGGAGGAAGCGCTCAAGGCGCTGCTGACGGACGACTTCGCGGTGATCCTGCTGGACGTCCAGATGCCGGGCATGGACGGGTTCGAGACCGCGGCGCACATCAAGCGCCGGGAGCGGACCCGGGACATCCCGATCATCTTCCTCACCGCGATCAACCACGGCCCGCACCACACCTTCCGGGGGTATGCGGCGGGCGCGGTCGACTACATCTCCAAACCCTTCGACCCCTGGGTGCTCAGAGCGAAGGTCTCGGTCTTCGTCGATCTGTACATGAAGAACTGCCAGCTGCGGGAGCAGGCCTCCCTGCTGCGGCTCCAGTTGGAGGGCGGCCAGCCGGCCGCCGGTGACAAGGAGTCGGCCGGGCTGCTGGCCGAGCTGTCCGCGCGGCTCGCCGCCGTGGAGGAGCAGGCCGAGGCACTGTCCAAGCAGCTGGACGAGTCGGCGGACGCGGCGGCCGTGGCCACCGCGGCCCATCTGGAGCGCAAGCTCACCGGTCTGCGCCGCGCCCTGGACGCGCTGGAGCCCGGCGCGGGCAGCGGAGCCGGTCAGGTCCCCTCGCAGAACTAGGGGGCGTCCCTGGCGCCGCACCACCGCGTGGTCACCCGGCCGTTGACGTCCTGTCACCCTCCCTTCACCGTCCGGCCGGTGTCGCGCCCGGATCGACACGGGTGTGACCTCAGTGGCGCCGGATACCCATGCCATACGTGCTCCGTACGGCGGACGCGGGTAATCTCGCCCCCATGGCCTCTCGTACGTCCGGCAAGGGTTCCCAGAGCACGGCGGGCACCTCGAAGAAGCGCGCCGGGCAGTCCGGAGGCGCTGTGAAGAAGGCGCCCGCGAAGAAGGCGGCGGCCAAGAAGGCGCCCGCCAAGAAGGCAGCCGCGCCCGCGAAGAAGGCGGCCCCGAAGAAGAAGGCGGCCGCCAAGGCAGCCCCTCCGCCGCCCGCGCCCTACGCGACCAGCGGTGTGTACCGCGCCGCGCGCGCCGTCTGGATGGGCCTCGCGCGTGCCGTCGCGGCGATGTTCCGTTCCATAGGGCGCGGCGCGAAGGGGCTCGACCCGGCCCATCGCAAGGACGGCAGCGCACTGCTGTTGCTCGCGCTGGCCCTGATCGTCGCGGCCGGGACCTGGTCCAGCCTCCAGGGTCCGGTCGGCGATCTGGTCGAGATGCTCGTCACCGGCGCCTTCGGCCGCCTGGACCTGGTGGTGCCGATACTCCTGGGCGCCATCGCCGGGCGGCTGTTCCTCCACCCCGAACGCCCCGAGGCCAACGGGCGGATCGTGATCGGCCTGTCCGCGCTGGTGATCGGCGTCCTCGGGCAGGTCCACATCGCCTGCGGTGCCCCAGGGCGCGGCCAGGGCGACGCGGCGATCCAGGACGCGGGCGGGCTGATCGGCTGGGCCGTCTCCCGGCCGTTGATCTACGCCATGGGCGATGTGCTGGCCGTACCGCTGCTGGTGCTGCTCACCGTCTTCGGGCTGCTGGTCGTCACCGCGACACCGGTCGCCGCGATTCCGCAGCGGCTGCGGGCGCTCGGTGTCCGGCTCGGCCTGGTGCGGGACGAGGAGGGGGCGTACGGCCACGAGGACGACGCCGCCGGGGAGTACGCCGACGAATGGCGCGAGAAGCCCGCCAGGCGGCCTCGCAGGACCTCGCTGGAGAAAGAGTCCGCGGACGGCGCGAGCGACCCCGAGCAGGCCGAGGAGGAGGCGCTGCGCAAGCGCCGCCGGTCGCGCCGGCAGTCGTCCGTCCAGCCGCCGCTGGACCGCCCCATGGACGCCGTGGACGTGGCGGCCGCCGCGGCCGCCTCGCTGGACGGCGCGGTGCTGCACGGCGTCCAGCCCTCACCGCTCGTCGCCGGGCTCAGCAGCGGCATCTCGGGCGAGCACGACGGCGAGTCCGGCACCGGCAGCGGGTCGGTCACGCGGGACTCCGGCGACTCCGGCCGGGCCGCGCCGGGCAAAGCGACGCCGGACAAGGGCAAGAAGGGTCGGGGGGACGATGCGGCCGCATCGGAGCGGGCGGAGGTCCCCGACCGCACCCGGGCGTACGCCGACCCGGGCGAACCGCTGCCGCCGCGTGCCGAGCAGCTCCAGCTCTCCGGCGACATCACCTACGCGCTGCCCTCGTTCGACCTCCTGGAGCGCGGCGGCCCCGGCAAGACCCGCAGTGCCGCCAACGACGCGGTGGTGGAGTCGCTGTCGAAGGTGTTCTCGGAGTTCAAGGTGGACGCCGCGGTCACCGGCTTCACCCGCGGTCCGACGGTCACCCGTTACGAGGTGGAGCTGGGCCCGGCCGTCAAGGTCGAGCGGATCACGGCGCTGACCAAGAACATCGCGTACGCCGTCGCCAGCCCCGATGTGCGGATCATCAGCCCGATCCCCGGCAAGTCGGCGGTCGGCATCGAAATCCCCAACAGCGACCGCGAGATGGTCAACCTCGGGGACGTGCTGCGCTCGGCCGACTCGGTGGGCGAGACGCATCCGATGGTCGTCGGGCTCGGCAAGGATGTCGAGGGCGGCTACGTGGCGCACAACCTGGCCACGATGCCGCACGTGCTGGTGGCGGGCGCGACCGGTTCCGGAAAGTCATCGTGCATCAACTGCCTGATCACTTCGATCATGGTGCGCGCCACCCCGGACGACGTGCGCATGGTGCTGGTCGACCCCAAGCGCGTGGAGCTGACCGCGTACGAGGGCATTCCGCATCTGATCACACCGATCATCACCAACCCCAAGCGCGCGGCCGAGGCCCTGCAATGGGTCGTCCGCGAAATGGATCTCCGGTACGACGACCTCGCCGCGTTCGGCTTCCGCCACATCGACGACTTCAACGAGGCGGTGCGCGCCGGAAAGGTGAAGCAGCCCGAGGGCAGCGAGCGGGAGCTCAAGCCGTATCCGTATCTACTGGTGATCGTCGACGAGCTGGCGGACCTGATGATGGTCGCGCCGCGGGACGTCGAGGACTCGATCGTGCGGATCACGCAGCTGGCCCGGGCGGCGGGCATCCACCTGGTGCTGGCCACCCAGCGGCCGTCCGTGGACGTCGTCACCGGTCTGATCAAGGCGAACGTGCCCTCGCGGCTCGCCTTCGCCACCTCCTCGCTGGCCGACAGCCGGGTCATCCTGGACCAGCCCGGCGCCGAGAAGCTGATCGGCAAGGGCGACGGGCTGTTCCTGCCGATGGGCGCGAACAAGCCGGTCCGGATGCAGGGCGCGTTCGTGACCGAGGCCGAGGTGCAGGCGATCGTCGCGCACTGCAAGGAGCAGATGGCGCCGGTCTTCCGGGACGACGTCACGGTCGGGACGTCGAAGAAGAAGGAGATCGACGAGGAGATCGGCGATGATCTCGATCTGCTGTGTCAGGCCGCTGAGCTGGTGGTTTCCACGCAATTCGGGTCGACGTCGATGCTCCAGCGCAAGCTGCGGGTGGGTTTCGCCAAGGCGGGCCGGCTGATGGATCTCATGGAGTCGCGCGGGGTGGTCGGGCCGAGCGAGGGCTCCAAGGCGCGCGATGTGCTCGTCAAGCCGGATGAATTGGATGGCGTGATCGCGGTGATCCGCGGTAAGGCTCACTCGTAAGGGTATGGCGGGCAACCGTTTCCCCTGCCGAGACGTCAAGTTGAGGGAGGTGGCGGAGTGACGTCCCAGGATCTTGGTTACAGGTCAATCCCGATGGCGGACAAACTCCGTCCTCCCGCTTGCCCGACCCTTTCGTCCCACCCCTAGACTGAACCTCCAGCAGGTGGCTACACGCTCGAAAGGCGCCCCCGTGTCCATCGGCAACGATCTCGAAGACGGCAACTCCCCCGAAGAAGACCGGCCTTCCGTCGGTCGCGCCCTCCAGCAGGCCCGCATCGCCGCGGGGCTGACCGTCGACGAGGTCAGTTCCGTCACCCGGGTGCGCGTGCCCATAGTGCAGGGGATCGAGCAGGACGACTTCTCCCGCTGCGGCGGGGATGTGTACGCCCGGGGGCACATTCGTGTGCTCGCGCGCGCCGTCCGGCTCGACCCTGAGACCTTGATCAACCAATTCGACGCCGAGCACGGCGGCCGGCCCGAGCCGACCCCGGCGGCGCCGCTGTTCGATGCCGAGCGCATCCGTCCCGAACCCCGCCGCCCGAACTGGACGGCCGCGATGGTCGCCGCGATCGTCGCCGTCGTCGGATTCGTCGGCTTCACGCTTTTCAGTGGCGGCGACAAGAACGACGGCTCCTCGGTCGCCGAGGAGACCGGCTCGGCCAAGCCGACCGCGTCCACCTCCAGCAGCCCCAGCGCCAGTCCCAGCAAGTCCGGCGAGCGGAAGCCCGAGCCGTCCGAGAGCGCCATCGCGGGCGTTCCCGCGGACAAGGTCACCGTCAAGCTGACCGCGGAGGACGGACAGAGCTGGATCTCCGCTCAGGACCACAACGGGCGGCTGATGGAAGAGGGCGTGCTGCGGAAGGGGCAGTCCAAGACCTTCAGCGACAGTAAGCGCATCGACCTGGTGCTGGGCAACGCCGGGGCGATCAAGCTCTTCGTGAACGGCAAGGAAGTCAAGAACCTGAGCGACAGCGGCACCGTTCAGCGTCTGAGCTACACCAAGGGCGATCCCGAAGCGGGCTGACCAGCCCGGCGGGCGGGGTGGGAGACCTGGCAGCGGAGGGCGGGGCTGCGACAAAGTAGTCTGAGCCCATGCCCGAACGCCGCACTGTCGCCCTTGTCACTCTTGGCTGCGCCCGTAACGAGGTGGACTCGGAGGAGCTCGCAGGCCGCTTGGCGGACGACGGTTGGGAGCTCGTCGAGCAAGCCGCCGACGCCGACGTCGCCGTCGTCAACACCTGCGGCTTCGTCGAGGCCGCCAAGAAGGACTCGGTCGACGCCCTGCTGGAGGCGAACGATCTGAAGGACCACGGCCGCACCCAGGCGGTCGTGGCCGTCGGCTGCATGGCCGAGCGGTACGGCAAGGACCTCGCCGAGGCGCTGCCCGAGGCCGACGGTGTGCTCGGCTTCGACGACTACGCCGACATCTCCGGCCGGCTCCAGACCATCCTCTCCGGCGGCATCCACGCCTCCCACACCCCGCGCGACCGGCGCAAGCTGCTGCCGATCAGCCCCGCCGAGCGCCAGGACACCTCCTCCGTGGCGCTGCCCGGCCACGCCCAGGACACCCCGCCCGAGGACCTGCCCGCCGGTGTCGCCCCGGCCTCCGGGCCGCGCGCACCGCTGCGCCGCAGACTCGGGAACAGCCCCGTCGCCTCCGTGAAGCTCGCCTCCGGGTGCGACCGGCGGTGTTCCTTCTGTGCCATTCCGTCCTTCCGCGGCTCGTTCATCTCCCGCCGTCCCTCCGATGTGCTGGGCGAGACCCGGTGGCTGGCCGAGCAGGGCGTGAAGGAGATCATGCTGGTCTCCGAGAACAACACCTCCTACGGCAAGGACCTGGGCGACATCCGGCTGCTGGAGACGCTGCTGCCCGAGCTGGCCGCGGTGGACGGGATCGAGCGGATCCGGGTCAGCTACCTCCAGCCCGCCGAGATGCGGCCCGGGCTGATCGACGTGCTGACCTCCACCGAGAAGGTCGCCCCGTACTTCGACCTGTCCTTCCAGCACTCCGCGCCCGGGGTGCTGCGCCGGATGCGCCGCTTCGGCGACACCGACCGCTTTCTCGAACTGCTGGAAACGATCAGAGGCAAGGCGCCGCAGGCAGGCGCCCGCTCGAACTTCATCGTCGGATTCCCGGGCGAGACCGAGGACGACCTGGCCGAGCTGGAGCGTTTCATCAGCGAGGCGCGGCTCGACGCGATCGGCGTCTTCGGGTACTCGGATGAGGACGGCACCGAGGCCGCGGGCTACGAGGACAAGGTCGACCCGGACGAGGTCGCCGACCGGCTGGAGCACATCTCGCGGCTGGCGGAGGAGCTGACCGCCCAGCGGGCGGACGAGCGGCTCGGCGAGACCGTCACGGTGCTGGTGGACGAGATCGACGACACCGGTGCCGTGCTGGGCCGGGCCGCCCACCAGGCGCCGGAGACCGACGGGCAGACCGTGCTCCGCACCTCGGCGCGGCCCGCCGCGGGACGTATGGTCGAAGCGAAGGTGATCGCGGCGGAGGGAGTGGACCTCGTCGCGGAGCCGCTGGAACCGCTGGAGCAGGCGGATGGCGGCGCATGTACGGAGGAGGCGGACAGATGACAGGCGTCCCGGCCTCCGCCGCGGGGAGCCACCACCGGGCCGCTGCGGCCGCCCGGCCCGCCGGATTGTGGAACATCGCCAACATCCTCACCATGGCGCGCTTGGTCCTGGTGCCCGGGTTCGTTTTGTTGATGCTCCACAACGGCGGCTACGACCCGGCCTGGCGCGCCTATGCCTGGGCCGCCTTCGCCATCGCCATGATCACCGATCTGTTCGACGGGCATCTGGCCCGCCGGTACAACCTGGTCACCGACTTCGGCAAGATCGCGGACCCCATCGCGGACAAGGCGATCATGGGGGCGGCGCTGATCTGTCTGTCGGCCCTCGGCGATCTGCCGTGGTGGGTGACGGGCGTGATCATCTTCCGTGAGCTGGGGATCACCCTGATGCGGTTCTGGGTGATCCGGATCGGAGTCATCCCGGCCAGCCGCGGCGGGAAGATGAAGACCCTCGCCCAGGGCGTGGCCGTGGGGATGTACATCCTCGTGCTCACCGGGCCGCTGGCCACGCTGCGGTTCTGGGTGATGGCCGTGGCCGTCGCCCTGACCGTCCTCACCGGCCTCGACTACGTACGGCAGGCCCTGGTGCTGCGCCGGGCGGGCCGCGCGGCGGAGAGCGCCGGTGCGGCGGAGGAGCCCGGGCAGGAACCGGCCCGATGAGCGGCGACGAGACGGCGGCGGCCCGAGCCGGTGCCGCCGGG
>NZ_RIBZ01000175.1:0-4328 GCF_003721215.1 Streptomyces botrytidirepellens | reverse complement strand
CCGCTCGGGCGGCAGCGGCGCGGAGGCCGGGCTTCCGCCCCCGGAGGGGCGGGAGGAGCCGGACGCGGGCCGCGCGGAGCGGGCCACCTGGTTGCGCCCGCTGCGCTTGCGCTCGATGAGCGCGACCGCGCCGCCCGGCAGCCACGCCGAGGCCGTGCCGCTGTCGTCGGCGTTGGAGGCGAACAGGTGCGGGGCCAGCTGCGACTGCAAATCGGCCGGGGACGGCCGCCGGTCGGCCTCCATCTGCATGCACGACTCGATCAGCGGCCGCAGCTCGTCCGGCAGCCCGGTCAGGTCCGGTCCCTCGCGCAGCAGCATGAACACGGTCTCGACCGGGTTCGCCCCGTGGAAGGGGGCGTGTCCGGTGGCCGCGAAGGTCAGGGTGGAGCCGAGCGAGAAGATGTCGCTGGCGCCCGTCACGCTGCGCGAGTCGCGCGCCTGCTCGGGCGACATGTAGGCGGGCGTGCCCACGGCGACGTTGGTCATCGTCAGCCGGGTGTTGGAGACGCCCGAGGCGATACCGAAGTCGATCACGCGCGGGCCGTCCTCGACGACCAGCACGTTCGACGGCTTCAGGTCCCGGTGGACCAGGCCCGCGCCGTGGATGGACTGGAGCGCCTCGGCGACCCCGGCCGCCAGCCAGCGCACCGCCTGGGCCGGCATCGGCCCGCACTCATTGACTATTTCCTCGAGCGACGGCGCGGGGACGTAGGCCGTGGCGAGCCAGGGCACCGCGGCGCGCGGATCGGCGTCCACGACCGCCGCCGTGTAGAAGCCGCTGACCGCGCGGGCCGCCTCCACCTCGCGGGTGAAGCGGACGCGGAACAACTGGTCCTCGGCGAGCTCGGTCCGGACCGTCTTGATCGCGACCCGTCGGCCGGACGCCGAACGTGCCAGATAGACGAGCCCCATGCCGCCCGCGCCAAGCCGGCCCAGCACCTCGAAGGGACCGATCCGCCTCGGATCGTGCTGCGTCAGCTGCTCCACCACTTGCCTGCCACCTCCCCGTGGGGGCTTGAAAAAATACAGCCCCGTGCAGCGTCTCACCGACAAACCAACCGGCGGCACGCATCCTGCATTCTCTCTGGCGAAGGCGGCGGTTGCGAACCCGGGGGCGATTCGTCGTGTCATCGGGCGATACGGAGCCGGAGCCCATCCGGTTCGACCGTCCGCCGCCGGATCGCTCTCAGTCCCGCCCGGCCCTGTTCTCCCTTGCTCCGGAGCCCTCCTGCGAGGTGTCGATGACCGCGAAGACCGCGCCCTGATTGTCCACAAGGACCGCGAAACGCCCGTACGGCGTATCTTCGGGCCCATTGAGAACCCGCCCGCCCAGCCTCTGGGCCGTACGCGACGCATGATCGCAGTCCGCCACCACAAAGTACGTCAGGAAGTGCGCGGGCAGTTCGGCCGGGGGCCCTTCACCGATCACGACCCGCGCGGCGACGGCGTGGTCCGGGTCGGCGGGCTCGCCGCGCGGCGACCACAGCAGGAGGTCGGCGGGGCGCTTCTCCCCGGGCCCGGCCCCTTCGGCGCCGGGCGCCGCAGCGGCCTCGTACGCGAAGACCGTCCGGTAGAAGGCGTCCACGACCCGCGGCTCCCGGGTGTGGACCTCGGTCCAGCCGTAAGCGCCGGGTACGTCCCGGCGGGCGAAGCCGGGGTGGCTGCCCGTCTGCCAGAGCCCGAAGACCGCGCCGCCGGGGTCGGCGGCCGTCGCCATGACGCCCAGGTCGTCGATCCACCGGGGCGCGACGATCACCCGGCCGCCCGCCTCGCGGATCCGGGCGGTGGACGCGGCGGCGTCCCCGGTGGCGAGGTAGACGTTCCAGACGGTGGGCATCCGGCCGTCGGACTTGGGGACCAGTGCGGCGACGTCCTTCCCGTCGAGCCTGGCCCAGGTGTACGGGCGGTAGCCCGCGGTGCCCTCGGCGAAGGTCCAGCCGAACAGCTCGCCGTAGAAGCGGCGGCCCGCCGCGAGATCGGGCAGCATCGCGTCCACCCAGCAGGGCACGCCTTCCGCGTGTGCGGCCATGACCCGAGTCCTCCCGCGTCCTCCGTTTCGCGGCTTCTACCGCATTTGCCACGCTAACGGGGGATCGTCCCGGGTGCCCGCTTCGAAAGTCGAAATATTTGGCCAATCCTTGGCCCGGATCACCAGGTCCCGACCGGTCATCCACGCTTCTTATCCACAGGCTGTTGATAACACGATTCACTCGCATGACGGAGCGGTGATTGACGGCTTGACGACGTCCAAGAGGCCACTGGTTGGGGCCGGAATCAGCCATTCCGAGCTGCGGAAGAGGGCTCACAAACCCTCTCATCCCGCACGAACCCCATTTGCACGCAGTCGAATCGCGCTTCGATCACCCCTCGGTAAGCTGACGTCATGACAGGACAAGTACGCACCGTCGACGGTCGGGTGGCCGGTCGTCGCGGGCAGGCGACGCGGCAGAAGCTGCTCGACTGCCTCGGCGAGATGCTCAGCACATCCCCGTACCGAGACGTCAAAGTCATCGATGTCGCCCGTAAGGCAGGCACCTCACCGGCGACGTTCTACCAGTACTTCCCCGATGTGGAGGGCGCCGTCCTCGAGATCGCCGAGGAGATGGCGAAGGAGGGCGCGGGCCTGACCGAACTCGTCTCCGGACGCTCCTGGGCGGGCAAGTCCGGCGCCACGGCGGCCGACGAGCTGGTCGACGGCTTCCTCTCCTTCTGGCGCAAACACGACGCCATTCTGCGCGTGGTCGACCTCGGCGCGGCCGAGGGCGACAAGCGGTTCTACAAGATCCGCATGAAGATCCTGAACTCCGTCACCAACTCCCTGACGGACGCCATCAAGGAGCTTCAGTCCAAGGGCCGGTACGACAAGGACGTCCAGCCGGCGGCCGTGGCGGGCTCGCTCGTCGCGATGCTGGCGGCGGTCTCCGCCCACCAGAAGGGGTTCCAGAGCTGGGGCGTCAAGCAGGCCGACCTCAAGCCGAGCCTGGCGCTGCTGGTGCACCTGGGGATCACCGGCCGCAAGCCGCCGAAATAGCACCGCGGCGCGCACCGGCGGCGCCAGCGCGCTCGTACGCGCCCCCGCGCACATCCGCGCGCCGATGCCGGTCGGGCCCGGCCGGCGGGCCAGCACGTCCTGTCATGTCACGGCGGATCACTCGGACACGAGTGGTCCGCCGCGGCCGTTTTCCCCCGGGGCTCCGCCCCGGGCCCCGCTCCTCAAGCGCCGGAGGGGCTGGGTTGTGCGTACCCGGAACCCCTGCACCCCCGCCCCTCCGCCGTACGGCGGCTCCCCGCCAGGGGCACCACGTTCCGGCGGCTACCCTTCCGGCCCGGACGCCGGTTCCAGGCGGAAGAGGCGGATCCGNCGGCGGCTACCCTTCCGGCCCGGACGCCGGTTCCAGGCGGAAGAGGCGGATCCGGCGGTCCACCCGCGCCTGGTAGCGCTCGTACGGCGGCCAGAAGGCCACCACCGCCGACCAGGCCCGGTCCCGTTCCGGGCCCTCCAGCAGCCGGGCCCGGACCCGGATGTCGCGGCCCTGCCAGCTGATCTCCGCGTCCGGGTGCTTCAGCAGGTTGGCGGTCCAGGCCGGGTGGCCGGGGCGGCCGAAGTTGCTGCCGACCAGGATCCAGCCGCCGCCCTCCTCCGGCATGCAGGCCAGCGGCGTACGGCGGGGCAGCCCGGACTTCGCGCCGCGTGCCGTGAGGACCACCCCCGGCAGCATCCGCGCGCTCGGCAGGACCCGGCCCCGGGTCAGCCGGTGGACGGCGCGGTCGAGGGCCGGGACGACGTGCGGGGCGAGCCGCGCGAAGGCGCGCCCCGAGGACACCTTCTGGACGAGCCGGGTCATCCGCTCCCCCGGCGGCATCAGACCGTCACCGCCGGGGCGAACAGGCCGTCCCGGTCGGCCGCGCGCGCCCGCAGCCGGTGGGCGGGACCGAAGAGCAGCTCGTCGGAGGCGGCCCGCTTGAGGTACAGGTGCGCGTCGTGCTCCCAGGTGATGCCGATGCCGCCGTGCAGCTGCACGGCCTCGCCCGCGGCCGCCCGTTGCGCCTCCAGCGCGGCGGCGAGCGCGAGTGGGCCCGCGACCGGGGCTTCCGGCCCGTCGGCCGCCCATGCCGCGTAGTACGCGGCCGAGCGCGCCGCCTGGACCGCGACGTACACATCGGCCAGCCGGTGCTTGACCGCCTGGAAGGAGCCGATCGGGCGGCCGAACTGCTCGCGCGTGCGGACATGGTCGACCGTACGGGTGAGGGCCGCGTCCGCCGCGCCCACCGCCTCGGCCGCGAGGACGGCCGCCGCCGGGCCGCCCAGCCCGGCCAGCGCGCCCGCG
>NZ_RIBZ01000178.1:0-11229 GCF_003721215.1 Streptomyces botrytidirepellens | reverse complement strand
TGTAGGGGCCCTTCGCCCCGGACACCCCCCGAGGAAGCCCACGGCCCGGCAGTCCGCCCGACCCCCGTCCGGCGGACTGCCGGGCCGAGCCCGCGCGCCCCGGCGTGCACCCCGCGCGATGATCGACGGATACGTACAACCATGTGCGGGGTTCGTATGTCTGTCCCAATGATCGGCCCAGCACGCGAGACCGCTCCCGTCCGCTGCCGGGCGAGAGGCGGGGTGGGAGGACGCGGACGTGACGACTGACGGCCAAGAGCCGGCGCCGAGACCAAGGCGCCGCTGGCTGCGCGTGGTCGCGCTGGGCGCGACCCTGCTGGTGCTGTCGGTCGCCGCGACGGGGTGGTGGTTCTACCAGCGCCTCGACCGCAACATCCGCACCGACACCCGGACCGCGGACGAGCTGCGGAAGTACGAGGCCGAGCGGCCGGTGTCGGTGGTGCGCGACGCACAGAACATCCTGGTGATCGGCTCCGACAACCGGGGCGGCAAGGAGAACGGCAAGTACGGCCGGGACACCGGCACCCAGCGCTCGGACACCACGATCCTGCTGCACCTCCAGGCCGGGGGGAAGAGCGCCACCGCCGTCTCCATTCCGCGCGACCTGATGGTGGACGTCCCGGGCTGCGACCGGCCGAAGGGCGGCGGCCGACTGGCGGCCCGGTTCACCCAGTTCAACTGGGCGTTCGAGTTCGGCGGCGCGGCCTGCACGATCCGCACCGTCGAAAAGCTCACCGGGATCCGGGTGGACCACCACGTCATCGTGGACTTCAGCGGCTTCAAGAAGCTGGTGAACGCGGTCGGCGGCGTGGAGGTGTGCCTGACCGAGCCGGTCGACGACGATGACGCGCATCTGCGACTGCCCTCGGGCCGTCAGGTCCTGCACGGGGAGAAGGCGCTCGGCTATGTGCGTGCCCGCTACTCCATCGGTAACGGCAGCGACACCGAGCGCATCGCCCGGCAGCAGGAGTTCCTCAGCTCCCTTGTGAAGAAAGTGCAGAGCAATGGTGTACTGCTCAATCCGGCGAAGCTGTATCCGGTGCTCAGCGCGGCGACGTCCGCGCTGACCACGGATCCGGGTCTGGACACCCTCAAGGACCTGTACGCGCTGGTGCGCGGCGTGCGGGACATCCCACGGGAAAAGATCCGTTTCCTTACGATTCCGCGACAGCCGTATACGTACAACAAGAACCGTGATGAACTCGTCCAGCCCGATGCCGACCGCTTGTTCCGGCAACTCCGCCTGGATCGCCCGGTGTCGGTGACCCACGCCGTCACGGCCACCAACGGTGAGGACCCGGGCGATGGGGACCCCAAGGGCGTGGACCGCACTCCGTACCAAGGGACCACGGCGGCTCGCGACGTCTGTGGCTAAAAGCCGGTAAAGGCGGGGCCAGGGCTCGTGAAGAATCTCGAAAGGATTGGGCAGATTGCCCAGTTGTAGGGAAGTGGAATTTGTCACCGGCGTCGCTTGACGCGGATCCGGGCGGATAGTGTGAGCGATCCGGTGCGCTCCGAGATGTGACCGCGCACTGTATATGAAGACGGACCGAGCGCCTTGAGGGGGAGGCGCCCGCGTGGCACCGACGGAGGACACAGGCGACCGTGGACGCGCAAGGCCATGGGCGGGACGGTGACATCGACCCCGCCGATCAGTGGGTGTTCGACCCGAACACCGGCAACTACGAGCTGCGGCTGAACCCTGCGGGGGAGACGGCCGCGGCCGCCGAGCCCCACGCGGCCCCCAGAACCACGGGCCGTCGCCGCACCCCCGAACCCGAGGCGCGAGGGCGCAGGCGGGCGGCGGGCAAGCGGGAGCCGGAGAAGGCGGCGACTCCCGCGAGCAGGCGCAAGCCGAAGCCGAAGAAGTCGAAGACGAAGAAGGCGCTGTACTGGGGCAGCGGCACCCTGGCCTTCGTGCTGGTGGGCGGCTCTGCCGCGGCGTACTTCGTCTACCAGCACCTCAACGGGAACATCAGCAAGGTCGACATCGGCGAGAACAACCCCGCGGTCAGCGACGGCCCCATGAACATCCTGCTGATCGGCACCGACCGGCGCGATGGCAAGGGGAACGAGGGCTACGGTGACGCGGGGAGCGTCGGCCACGCCGACACCACGCTTGTCATGCATGTATCCGGGGACCGGACCAACGCGACGGTGCTGTCCATTCCGCGCGACATGATCACCGACATCCCGGACTGCGAGAGCAAGCAGGAGGACGGGAAGAAGAAGTTCATCCAGGGCCAGCGGGAGGCGCGCTTCAACACCAGCCTCGGGCAGGAGGGGCGCGACCCCGGCTGCACCATGAAGACGGCCGAGAAGATCACCGGGCTGGACATCACCCACTTCATGATGGCCGACTTCAACGCCGTCAAGTCGATGTCCACGGCGGTCGGCGGGGTCGACGTCTGTCTCGCCAAGGACATCAACGACCCCAAGTCCCACCTGAACCTGAAGGCGGGCAAGCACAACATCAAGGGCGAGCAGGCGCTGGCGTTCGTCCGGACCCGGCACTCCGTGGGCTTCGGCGGCGACCTGGACCGGATCAAACTCCAGCAGCAGTTCCTCAGCTCCATGATGCGCAAGATGAAGGGGAACGGGACGCTCAGCAGCCCGAGCAAGATGTGGGGCCTGGCCAACACCGCCACCAAGGCGCTCACCGTGGATACCGGCATCGGCACCGTCGACAAGCTGGTCGAGCTGGGGAAGGCGCTCGGCAAGGTCGACCTGAAGAACATGACCTTCACGACGGTTCCGGTCGTCGACAACACCGACGGCGCGACGGTGCTGCTCGACCAGACCAAGGCCGAGCCGCTGTTCGAGATGGTCCAGCAGGATGTGTCGCTGACCGAGGTGAAGAAGAAGGAGAAGGCGGCCAAGGACGAGCAGGCGGCCCGGCTCAAGGGGCCGAAGGCCGACGCGGCGGAGGTCCGGGCCACGGTGCTGAACGGCAGCGGGCAGACGGGGGCCGCGCAGGAGACCCTCGACTGGATGCAGAACACCGAGGGGATGCCGCTCACGAGCAATGGCGGAAACGCTCCGGCAGATCTGGAGAAGACCACTCTGGAGTACGCTCCCAACCAGGCGGACCAGGCTCGCCGGCTGGCCGACAGCATGGGCTTGCCCGCGTCCGCGATGAAGGAAGGTACGAAGGACGCCGCCCCCAGGGCGGAGATGACGCTGACGCTCGGCGCGGACTTCAAGGGCGCGGGCACTCCCATCTCCGCTCCGGCCAAGGCACCGAAGAACATTCAGAAGGTCGAGGCCGACGACAAGAACGTCTGCGCCAAGTGACCACTCCCGGCCGTCGGAGCGCCCTCGCCCATCGGTCCGGACGAGCACGGAAGTACGGGGAGGGGCCCGATGCGGCAGAGCAGTGTGCGGGGGGAGGGCGGGCGACAAGCCGTGCCCGAACCCCGCAGCACCGGTGAGGATGACGGCCCGCCCGGAGCGGAAGGCCCCGCGTCAGATGGCGCGGGGCGCCGCGGTGGCGGTCGACGCACGGCGGCCCGGCGCGGCGGCAGGGGGTTACGCGTGGTGCGGTGGAGTGCGCTGGCGCTCGCCGTACTGGTGCTGGGCGCGGCAGCCGGTGGCTACATCTACTACAACCACCTGAACGGCAACCTGAAGAAGGAAGCCCTCGACCTCGGCGACAGCAAGCTGGGCAAGCCCGAGCCGAACGCGGCGGGCCAGACGCCGCTGAACATCCTGCTGATCGGCTCGGACAGCCGTAACACCAAGGAGAACGTGGAGCTCGGCGGCGCCAAGCAGGACGCCGACCGCAAGCCGCTGGCCGATGTGCAGATGCTGGTGCACGTGTCGGCCGACCGCAGCAACATGTCGGTGGTCAGCATTCCGCGCGACACCCGGGTGACCATCCCCCGGTGCACCGACCCCGACGACGGGCGCGTCTATCCGAAGACCGAGGCGGCGATCAACCAGTCGCTCCAGCACGGCGGTCCGGGCTGCACGGTGGCCACCTGGAAGGAACTCACCGGCATATACATCGATCACTTCATGATGATCGACTTCAGCGGGGTGGTCTCCATGGCGGACGCCGTCGGCGGCGTCCCGGTGTGCGTGAAGGCCAACATTTATTCGCACGACAGCAAGGGCCACGGCTCGGGTCTGCGGCTGACCGAGGGCACCCACTCCGTGAAGGGCGTCCAGGCCCTCCAGTGGCTGCGGACCCGCTACGGCTTCGAGGACAACACCGACATCGGCCGGGCCAAGGCCCAGCACATGTACATGAGCTCGATGATCCGCCAGCTGAAGAAGGGCACCAAGCTCAGCGACCCGGGCAAGCTGATGGGCCTGGCCGAGGCGGCCACCGACGCGCTGACCGTCGACCACGGCCTCGGCGACGTCAAGAAGCTCTACAACCTGGGCAACGACCTGAAGCGGGTGCCGACCGAGCGCACCACCATGGTCACCATGCCCTGGCAGTACAGCGCGGACGAGCAGTTCGTGGAGCCCAAGCCCGGCGACGCCGAGCAGACCTTCTCGCTGCTGCGCAACGACACGGCGCTGGACGGCAAGGACAAGAAGAAGCCCGACAAGACCCCGGCGCCCACCGCGCCCAAGGGCGAGGTCCCGGTCGTCGTGCAGAACGGCACCGCCTCCATGGTGTACGGGCCCGTCTCCGGCCGGGCCCGCGTGATCACCAACGAGCTGGTCCGGCTCGGCTACACCAAGGCCGCCGCGAACACGGTGCTCATCTCGCAGGCCGACACCACCGTCTCCTACCCGAGCGAGGCCGAACAGGGCGACGCGCTCGCCGTGGCCAAGGCCCTGGGGCTGCCCAAGAGCGCGGTGAAGTCCTCGAAGTCGGTGCAGGACGTGACCGTGGTGGTCGGCAACGACTGGCGCGCGGGCACGGCCTACCCGAAGGCCGGGGCGTCCGACGACGACAAGACGCCGGAGAGCGCCGACGCCCTCAACGGCGAGGACAAGAAGGCGTGCATGACGGTCAACCCGGACTACACGTTCTGAGAGCACGGCAAGAGGGGCCGGACCACCTGGTCCGGCCCCTCGTCGTTCATGCGGTGTACGTGTCTAGCTCTGTGCCATGACCGCCGGGCGGCGGCTGGCGATGACCTTCTTGGCGAGCGCCCGGGGGCTGGTCAGGAAGCCCCAGCCCCACGACATGTGCATGGTCGCGAGCGCCAGCGGGATCCGTACCCGGGCCCCCACCGGGAGCCCCTTCCCGGCCGGGAGCGAGCCCGCGACGATGGCCGCCAGATAGCCGCCCGGGATCACGAAGCCCCACGGGCTGACGGCCGCGCCCACCACGGTGCCCACCGCGATGGCCACCACGGCTGCCGGCGGGGCGAGGTAGCGCGCGTTGATCGAGCCCTGGTGGTAGCGGGCGACGACGTGCCGCCAGCGCCCGTAGTTCCTGTACTGCTTCGCCAGCTCCCGCACGTTCGGCCGGGGCCGGTACGAGACCTTCAGGTCCGGCGAGAACCAGACCAGCCCGCCCGCCTCACGGATCCGGAAGTTCAGCTCCCAGTCCTGGGCGCGGATGAACTCCTCGTTGTAGCCGCCCTGCTGCTCCAGCGCCTCGCGGCGGAAGACGCCCAGGTAGACGGTGTCGGCGGGGGCTGCCTCGCCGCCGGTGTGGAAGGCGGCGTTGCCGACGCCGATCTTCGAGGTCATGGCGGCGGCCACGGCCCGCTCCCAGTCGTTCTCGCCCTCGGCGTGCATGATGCCGCCGACGTTCTGCGCGCCGGTCTCCTCCAGCAGCCGCACGGCGGTCGCGATGTAGTCGGGCGAGAGCATGCCGTGTCCGTCGACCCGCACCACCACGGGGTGGCGGGACGCCTTGATCGCGGCGTTCAGCGCGGCCGGGGTGCGGCCCGTGGGGTTGGGCACGGTGTTCACCCGCGGGTCCTCGGCGGCCAGCTGGGCGGCGATCTCTTCGGTGCGGTCCGCGGACGGGCCGACCGCGATCACCACCTCCATCTCACCGTCGTACTCCTGCTCCAGGATGTGCCGCACGGCATTGCGCAGATGGCGTTCCTCATTGAGCACCGGCATGATCACGGAGACGGCCGGGAGCTGATGCGGGGGCATGGCACCTCGGGGTTTCGGGGGCGGGGCCCCCGGGAGACTGCAGTAGCGGGCCCACGGTACCGCGAATGGCGGCACCGGAACGCGCCGCCCGGGTGGCAGCGGGCGGTACGGGCGGCGTGGGACGCCGGGGCGCTCATCGTATGGCCCTACCGTGACAGCGGTTCCGACCCGTCAGCGCCCCGCCGGGGCCCCGTTCACGGAGGTCTCCTTCGGTGAGTGCACCGGCCCGATCGACGCGCCCGCCCCGCCCCGACCGCCGCCGTCGCCGCTGGGGGCTGCGGATCGCCCTGTTCGTCGCGTGCCTGGTGCTGGCCGTCAGCGCGATCGGGCACCTGCTGGTCCGGGAGCTGGAATCCGGCATCCACCGGGTGGACGCCTTCGGCGGCCTGGACAACCGGCCGAAGAGCGCGGGCGGCGGCGTGAACTTCCTGGTGGTCGGCACCGACGGCCGGGACCGGATCACCCCGCAGGAGAAGGCGCTGTACCGGCTCGGCGGGGCGCCCTGCCACTGCACCGACACGATCATCCTGGTCCATCTGTCGGCGGACCGCCGCCGGGCCTCGGTGGTCAGCCTGCCGCGCGACTCGTACGCCATGATCCCCGCGTACACCGACCGCGCCGGGAAGCCGCGCCGCGCCCATCCGCAGCGGCTCAACGCGGCCTACGCCGAGGGCGGGCCCAGCCTGACCGTGCGCACGGTCGAGCACGCCACCGGGGTGCACATCGACCACTATCTGGAGGTCGACTTCACCAGCTTCATGAAGACCGTCGACGTGGTCGGCGGGGTGAAGGTGTGCACGGCGAGGCGGCTCAAGGACGACCACACCGGCCTCGACCTGCCGTCCGGCAGCCATGTGCTGAACGGCGGCCAGGCGCTCCAGTACGTGCGCTCCCGCCACACCGACGGCACCTCCGACCTCGGCCGGATCCAGCGCCAGCAGCGCTTCCTGGCCTCGGTGCTCCACCAGACGACGGCGGGCGGCATCCTGCTGAACCCGGTGCGGTTCAACGCCGTCGCCACCACCCTGCTGGGCTCGGTCCGCGCCGACCACGGCTTCGGCGCGGAGGACCTGATGGCGCTCGGCCGGGCCATGAACGGCCTCACCCCGGCGTCCTCCGAGTTCGCCTCGGTCCCGGTGATCCTGCCGGGGAAGCCGCTCAAGGGCGTCGGGTCCACGCTGCACTGGGACCGGCCCAAGGCCGACCGGCTGTTCGACGCCATCCGCCAGGACCGGCCGCTGACCAGGCGCCACGCGCGGCCCAGGGCCACCGTGGTCGACGTGGCCCCGCAGCAGGTCCGGGTGCACGTCCTGAACGGCACCGGGACGGCCGGGCTCGCCCGGCGCGCGGACCGGGCGCTGCACGCCACCGGCTTCGCCACCACCGGCTCCCCCGCCGACGCGGCCACCAAGGACCTGGCGCGCACGGTCATCACGTACGACCCGGTCTGGAACCGCTCGGTGCGCACCCTGGCCGCCGCGCTGCCCGGTGCGCAGCTGAAGCCGGTGCCGGGGCAGGGCGGGGTGATGCAGGTCACGGTCGGCTCGGACTACAAGGACGTGCACCCGGTGCGCACCGAGGACCCGCGCCGCGACCGCCCCGGCATCGCCGCCGTCACCGGCGACGAGGTCGGCTGCGCCTGAGACACCCCTTCAGCCGCTTCATGGTCGCCGGGAACGTCCGCGAACAGCGTCTCGCCGAGATCCTGTGCAGCGGCCGATGGGGCGAGATGATGGCCGCCGTGCCCGAGCCGCGTGCTGGCGCCTGCACCCCGGGCCTCGGACCCGGATTGCTGGCTCGATGCGGCGTACCGCGACACGTCGCTCGTCCCGCCTGCTCGACGTGGGTACGGGAAGCGGGTACGGGGCCGCCCTCGCCGCCCGCCGACTGAGCGACGAGCAGGTGACGAGCGTCGATGTGCTTCGACCGGATCGTCGCCACCGTGTCCGTGCACGCGCCACGGTGACGACTACCCGCACGGTGTGGCCGTGCGACTCCACGAGGCCGCGGAACTGGAGGGGGACGTCAGCCGTGGTCCATATCCCGTCGTCGATGTGGCGAACGCATGGGACCTCGCGTCCACGCTCGACGTCGAGACGCCCGGTATCGAGCATGAATACCGGGAGGACGGCGAGCGGCGCGTCGCGCTCATGGCGCATGCCGACACGAGCTGACCTGAGCACACCCAGAAGCGTCCCCGTCGGGACCTCCCCGGCGGGGGCGTTCGCGGCTTACGGCGCCTCGGGGTCCTCCGCGGCGCGGCGGGCGCGGAGCTCCTTGATGGCGCGGCGGCGGGCCAGGCGGTGGGTGCGGCGGATCTCGGCCTCCTGGTAGCGCCGCTTGTCGCGCTCGGTCTCCGGGATGACCGGGGGGACGGGGCGGGGCTTGCCGTCGGCGTCGACCGCGGCGAAGACCAGGTAGGCGCTGCCGACCTGGGTGGCGGGGGTGGATTCGTTCCAGCGCTCGGCCAGGACCCGCACCCCGACCTCCATGGACGACCGTCCGGTCCAGTTGACCTGGGCCTTCACATGGACGAGATCGCCGACGCGGACGGGCTCCAGGAAGGCCATCTCGTCCATCGAGGCGGTGACCGCGGGGCCCTCGGAGTGCCGTCCGGCGACGGCCCCGGCGGCGTCGTCCACGAGCTTCATGATCACGCCGCCGTGGACCGTGCCGAGGAGGTTGGTATCGCTGCCGGTCATGATGTGCGACAGCGTGGTGCGGGAGGCGGACGTGGGCTTGCCCGGAAGATCCGTATCCACGCCCTGGGCCTGTTTGGTCATGCCGTCCACCATATGCGGACCAGCTTCTTATCAGCTCTGCAACAGCCATGCCCCGATCCGGCACCCGCCCTGTATGACAGCGGGGCCGACCAGGCACACTGCCATGCATGAGCGAATGGCCCCAGGGTTGGACCGGTGACCGCAACGACCGGTACGGACGCGGCAGCGGTAGCCCCCAGCCGGAGGGGGCCCGCTCGATGCCGCAGGTACGGCGGGCGGCACCGGGCGGCGGGCAGCAGCCCGCCGAGCCGCCGCTGCCCCCGGAGCTCTCGCCGCGGGGGAACGTACCGCGGCCCTCGCCCAGCTATGACGACTACGGCGGCCACGGCGGCGACGGGTACAACACCGGCCAGGTCTACGGCGGCGGCCGTGGTCCCGGCGGTCCTGGCGGCGGAGGTGGGCGTGGCGGCCGCGGCCGTGGGGGCCGGGCGGGAGGACCCGTGAACTGGAAGCGCCGGATAACCGTCGGCCTGGTCACCCTGGTCGTGCTGCTGCTCGCGGTCGGTATCGGTACGTACTTCTGGGCCGACGGCAAGCTCAAGCGCGAGGTCGACCTCAGCAAGGTCGAGGACCGGCCGACCGGCGGCAAGGGCACCAACTACCTGATCGTCGGTTCGGACAGCCGTGAGGGCATGTCCGCGGAGGACAAGAAGAAGCTGCACACCGGCTCCGCCGAGGGCCGCCGGACCGACTCCATGATCCTGCTCCACGTCGGTGAGAACGGGAACACCATGGTCAGCCTCCCGCGTGACTCCTGGGTCACCATTCCGGCCTTCACCGGCTCGGAGACCGGCAACCGGATCCCGGCGAGCCAGAACAAGCTGAACGCGTCGTACTCCTCGGAGGGCCCGCAGCTGCTCGCGCGGACCATCGAGTACAACACCGGCCTGAAGATCGACCACTACGCGGAGATCGGCTTCGACGGCTTCGCCAAGATCGTCGACGGGGTCGGCGGGGTCGAGATCGACATCCCGCAGGACATGAAGGACAAGAAGTCCGGCAACGACCTCAAGAAGGGCAAGCAGACCCTGAACGGCCAGCAGGCGCTCGGCTTCGTCCGGCAGCGCTACGGCCTCGCGGGCGGCGACCTGGACCGCACCAAGAACCAGCAGAAGTTCCTGTCCGCGCTGGCCAACAAGGCGGCCTCGCCGAGCACGGTCATGAACCCCTTCAAGCTCTACCCGATGATGGGCGCCGGCCTTGACAGCCTGATCGTCGACAAGGACATGAGCCTGTGGGACCTGAAGGACATGTTCTTCGCGATGAAGAGTGTCTCCGGCGGTGACGGCAAGCAGATGAACATGCCCGTCTCCAACCCCGGCCTGTCCACTCCCAAGGGCAGCGCGATCCAGTGGGACATGACCAAGGTCAAGCAGCTGGTGAGCGAGCTGAAGAACGACGAGAAGNGTGGGACATGACCAAGGTCAAGCAGCTGGTGAGCGAGCTGAAGAACGACGAGAAGGTCACGGTCTCCAGCAACTGACCGAGGCCGACGTCAAGACGTAAAGACGACCGCCGCCGGGCCGAGCGCCCGGCGGCGGTCGTCTGTTAGGTTCGTCCCGCGCTACGCATTGAAACGGTTCAACCATCCCGGGAAGGAACCGCACCATGATGACGTACCACCGTTCCCGCAGACGCCTGATCACGCTCGCCGCCGCGACGGCCGCCGCGACCGCCGCAGCCCCGGCGGCCCTCGCCATCGGCCGCCACCGGGGCTGGACCCGGATCGCCCACGACGACTTCCGCCACGGCACCCGCCAGTGGACCGCCGAGCTGGAGAGCGGCGGGACGGTGCGGGCCCGGCACGGAGTGCTGGACGTCGACGTACCGGGGGGCGCCACGGTCTGGTTCACCCGCGAGTTGACCGGTCCGTACGTGATCGAGTACACGGCCACCCCGGTCGCGGCGGGCGGCCCCAACGACCATGTGACCGACCTCAACGCCTTCTGGAACGCCCGCGACGTCCGCTCCCCCGGCGACCTCTTCGCCACGACGCGCAGCGGCGCCTTCGCCGACTACGACCTGCTGAAGACCTACTACGTCGGCTACGGCGCCAACCTCAACACCACCACCCGCATGCGCCGCTACGTCGGCGAGGCGGGCAACCGCCCGCTGCTCTTCGACCTCACCGAACCGCTGCTCACGCCGAACGCCCCGCACCGAGTGCGGCTGGTGTCCGCCGGGCGGACCGTCCAGTACTGGAGCAACGGCGAGCTGCTCTGCGACTACCGGGACCCGGAGCCGTACACCAGCGGCTGGTTCGGCTTCCGCACCGTGGCAAGCCACTTCCGACTTGCGGACTTCTCGGTCTGGCGTCCGCGCCACTGAGCAGCGGACACGACGGAGGGCGGGGCATCGCGTCGCGCGCGAT
>NZ_RIBZ01000169.1:0-14412 GCF_003721215.1 Streptomyces botrytidirepellens | reverse complement strand
GTGGCGGGCTGCGCGCCGGTGCGGCTGCTGCGGGCCGCGGGCGTCCGGGTCGCCGCCGGGAGCGGCGCCCTGCGCGACACCGTCAACCCCGTGGGCCGCGGCGACCCCCTGGAAGCCGCCTATCTGCTGGCCTCCCGGGGCGAACTGGGACCTGCGGAGGCCTACGACGCGGTCTGCGCCCGGGCGCGGGCCGCGCTGGGACTGCCCGAGGTGCGGGTGGAGGCCGGGTTCCCCGCCGAGCTGCTGGCGGTGCGCGGCGACGGGCTCGCGGGCGTGCTGTCGCTCGCGTACAGCCGGGTCGTGGTGCACGACGGGCGGGTGGTCGCCCGCACCAGCGCGGTACGGGAGTACTGCGACTCGGCCGCCGCGGTCGCCCTCGACCTGCCGCGCCAGTCCCGGCCCCCGTTCCAGCCCCCGTCCCAACCGCCGTCCCGGCCCGCGGACGGCGACGGGCAGCCGTAGCCCAACCGGCGTACGGTCGGGATCATGCGCATTGTCATCGCTGGTGGACATGGTCAGATCGCGCTGCGGCTGGAGCGGCTGCTCTCCGCGCGCGGAGACGAAGTGGCGGGCATCGTCCGCAAGCCGGAACAGGCGGGCGACCTGCTGGCGGCGGGCGCCGAACCGGTCGTCTGCGACCTCGAATCGGCCTCCGTGGACGACGTGGCCAAGCACCTGGAGGGCGCCGACGCCGCCGTCTTCGCCGCCGGCGCGGGCCCCGGCAGCGGGGCCGCCCGCAAGGAGACCGTCGACCGCGGGGCCTCCGTGCTCTTCGCGGACGCCGCCGAGCGGGCGGGGGTACGGCGGTTCCTCACCGTGTCCGCGATGGGCGCCGGGCGCGAGCCCGCGCCCGGCACGGACCCGGTCTTCGCCGCCTACCTGCGCGCGAAGGGCGCTGCGGACGACGACCTCCGGGCCCGCGAGGCCCTCGACTGGACCGTGCTGCGCCCCGGCCGCCTCACGGACGACCCGGGTACGGGGCTGGTGCGCCTGGCCGAGCACACGGGCCGGGACGAGGTGACCCGCGACGACGTGGCCGCCGTCCTGGCCGCCCTCCTCGACGAACCCCGCACGGCGGGCCGCACCCTGGAACTCCTGGGCGGCTCCACGCCGGTGACGGAGGCGGTGCGCGCCATCGCCGAGAGCGGCTGAGCGGGCCGGGGCGGGGCGGGGGCGCCGGGGTCCGTGGTGGGTGCGGGTGCGGGGCCTCCGGGGCAGGGTCCTGGACTCGTATATTTTTGGCGCCACCGCCCGGAAACGTGGGGTGGGCCGGAAATAGGCGCCACAAATATACGGAACGTCCAGGCCCCCACCCCTGCGACCCCGCCCCCTCCCGCCGGTGGCCCCGGCCCCGAATCGGTCCCGATCCGCCCCGGTGGCGGGCGCCGGGCGGGGGTGGATGTATCCCAGGTTGTGGGCAATCGTTCCGCTGGGCGGAACGGGCGGGCACAACCCGGCCACCGGGCCGCACCCGGCGGCGAAACCCCGGCAAGCCGGGGCCCGGGGTGTCCCCGGTTTCGGGAAGGGGCGGGGCAGGGGAGAAAGAGCCTCCGGGGGGACCTGTCGGTACGGCCGCGGACCCGGACGTGTCGGGTCAGACCCGGCGCCATCGGGCCATGGCGAAGGAGAACACGCCGAACAGCGCCAGCCCCGCCGCGACCGCCGCCAGCAGCCACGGCCCGGCCGAGGTCGCGGCGAAGGTGCGCAAGGTGTCGTCGACGCCCTTGGCCCGGTCCGGGTCGTACCGTACGGCGGCCGAGACGGCGAAGCCGCCCGCCACCGCGAACACGGCGCCGCGCGCCACCCCGCCGCACACGCCCAGCGCCTCGACGGCCCGCTCGGCCCGGCGGGGCATCCCCGAGAGTGCCAGGTGCTTGCGGAAGGTGCGCAGCAGGGCCCGTACGGCGATCCACACCCCGGCCCCGGCGACCACCGCACCGCCCAGGCCGACCAGCCACCGTCCCTCCGGCAGGCCGAGCGCGCGGGCCGTGACGTCCTGCGACTGCCGGTCGCTGGAGCCGCCGCCCCCTTCCCCGGCCGCGAAGACGAGGACGGAGTAGGCGACGAAGGCGTAGAAGACCGCGCGGGCGGCCCCGGCGAGGCGCTTGGTGGCTTTGCGGCCGTCCGGTCCGGCGGCCCCGAAGGCCGCCTCGGACAGCCGCCACAGCGCCATGCAGACCAGCCCGGCCCCGACGGCCCAGACCAGCGCCGCGCCGAACGGCTGGTGGGCGAGCATCTGCAAGGCCCCGCTGCGGTCGGCCTGTTTGCCGCCGTCGCCGAAGGCGATGCGCAGCGCGATGACGCCGACGAGCAGGTAGAGGACGCCGCGGGCGGTGAGGCCGCCGCGGGCCGCGGCCTCGATGGCCCGGTGCGGGGCCCTGGTGCGCGGTACCGGGCCCAGTCCTCGTGCGATCGACGAGACGTTCACCGTTTGCCTCCCGATGTCCGAACCCGGCCGCTGGTGCGGCGTTTGCCCCGGACGGCCCCGCGGAAACCGGGAGCGACCCTCTCTTGTTGCCTGAGGCGGTCGGCCCTACTCTGCCATCTGACGGGCCGTCAGATTTACCGGGGAGATGACGCCATGACGGGCGAGACGACCGGCGCGACCGAGCTGCCCATGGTCATCAGCGTGGACGACCATGTGATCGAGCCCGCCCACCTCTTCGAGACCTGGCTCCCGGCCAAGTACCGCGACCGCGGGCCGAAGCCGCTCACGGCCGGGATCGGGGAACTGGCGTACATCGGCGGCAAATACCGCATCACGACCGATCCGGACGGTCCGCTCACGGACTGGTGGGAGTACGAGGGCGGTCTGTTCCCGTACAAGCGGATCATCGCGGCCGTCGGCTTCTCGCGGGACGAGATGACCCTGGAGGGCATCACCCGCGAGCAGATGCGCCGCGGGTGCTGGGACCCCAAGGCCCGGATCGCCGACATGGAGATGAACCACGTCGAGGCGTCGCTGTGCTTCCCGACCTTCCCCCGCTTCTGCGGCCAGACCTTCGCCGAGGCCGACGACAAGGAGGTCGGGCTGGCGTGCGTGCGGGCGTACAACGACTGGATGGTCGAGGAGTGGTGCGGTGACAGCGGCGGGCGGCTGATCCCGCTGTGCCTGATCCCGCTGTGGGACATCGAGCTGGCCGTGCGGGAGATCCGCCGGAACGCCGCGCGGGGCGTGCGCGCCGTGACGTTCAGCGAGATCCCCACCTACCTCGGCCTGCCCAGCATCCACAGCGGCTACTGGGACCCGTTCTTCGCCGAGTGCGAGGCGACGGGGACGGTCGTGTGCATGCACATCGGCTCGTCCTCGCAGATGCCCGCCGCCTCCCCCGACGCCCCGCCCGCCGTGCAGGCGGCGTTGAGCTTCAACAACGCCATGGCGTCGATGATGGACTTCCTCTTCAGCGGCGTCCTGGTCAAGTTCCCGCGACTGAAGCTCGCGTACGCCGAGGGCCAGATGGGCTGGATCCCCTACGCGCTGGAGCGCGCCGACGACGTCTGGGAGGAGCACCGGGCGTGGGGCGGCGTCCGGGACCTCATTCCCGAGCCGCCGTCCACGTACTACTACCGGCAGATCTACTGCTGCTTCTTCCGCGACCGGCACGGCGTCGCCTCGCTCGACACGGTCGGGGTGGACAACGCCACGTTCGAGACCGACTACCCGCACGTGGACTCCACCTGGCCGCACACCAAGCGGATCGCGGCCGAGCACGTCGAGGGGCTGCCGCCGGAGACCACGTACAAGATCCTGCGCGGCAACGCGATCCGGATGCTGGAGCTGGACTTCGACAAGGACCGGAGGGCATAACCCCGGCCGGTTTCAGCCATCATGGCGTGAATCCCGGCTGACCCCTTGCCTATCCGAGGCGCCGGTCATGGGATCGGTGCATGGCTGAGAATGCCCCGGCGGACCCCCGCTTCCCACACCCCACAGCGTTCGGCGCCGGTCCCTCCCCACGCGGGGACCGGTGCCGAACGGTGGGGCGGTACCGATCCGCACCCCCCCCGTATGGGTGCGGATCGCGGAAGGGCCGGTTCGGTGGTCTACGCGGCGGCCGTCTGGGCCCGGGCCGATGGCCCGGCAGGGCGGCCGCGTTCGCCTGCGCTGCTGGGCTGTGATCCTGCCAGCTGCGCCGTCCGCCGAGGAGGTTCCGGTTGTGGGCCACGGCCTTCGTCGCAGGTCATCCGTATAAAGTGAGTTTTCCGGTCCGGATATCCAGGCGCGGGGGAAGTAAGGAGTGGAGACCTTGAGTTCCGACTCAGGGGTACGCACGGCCTTCGCGGAACGTCTCGCGCTGCTGTACCGGGAGGCCGGTAATCCTCCCCTGAAGAGCGTGGCCGAGGCGGTCGTCCGGCTTCAGCGGGTCGACGAGCGGGGGCGCCCCGTACGGGTGTCCGCTCAGCGGATCAGCGACTGGCGGCGGGCCAAGAACGTGCCCGCCCAGTTCGCGGCCCTCGCGGCGGTGCTGCACGTACTCATCCCCGACGCACGCCGTCTGCGGCGCGCGCCGGTGTCCACCGGTCTGTACGACATGGCCCAGTGGCAGCGCCTCTGGGAGCGGGCGGTGGCCGACCCCGTCGGCGAACGCCCCCCGTCGGCCGCGGACGAGGAGGAGCGGCCCCCGGCCGACGCCCCGGCCGTGCCCGGCGCGGTGTGCCCCTACCGGGGGCTGGCCGCGTACCGGCAGGAGGACGCCCGGTGGTTCTACGGCCGGGAGCGGAGCACGGAGGCGCTCGTCCGCCAGCTGCGCGCGGCGGAGACGACGGGCGGCCTGGTCATGCTCGTGGGCGCCTCGGGGGCGGGGAAGTCCTCCCTGCTGAACGCCGGGCTGGTGCCCGCGCTGGAGGACTGCGTGCCGGGCGACAGCGCTCGGGAGGTGCTCCAGCTCGCGCCGGGCGCCGATCCGCTCGGTGAGCTGACCCGCCGGATACCCCGGCTCACAGACGCCCTCCGCAGGGAGCCCGGCACGCCGGGGTTCGCGCGCGCGGTGCGGGATGCCGTCGCGGCGTGGGCGGGGGACTCCGCCGCCCGCCCGGTCGTCATCGTGGACCAGTTCGAGGAGGCGTTCACCCTCGGCACCGAGGAGGCGGACCGGCGTACGTTCATCCAGCTGCTGCACGCCGCGTGCTCGCCCTCCGCCTCCGGTGACCCGGCCCCCGTCCTCGTCGTCCTCGGCGTCCGCGCCGACTTCTACGAGCAGTGCCTGGCGTACCCCGAACTGGCCGACGCGCTCCAGCACCGCCACATGGTGCTCGGCCCGCTGACCGTCGCCGAGCTGCGCGAGGCGGTGACCGGCCCGGCCAAGGCCGTGGGGCTGGAACTCGAACCGGGCCTCGCGGAACTGATCGTCCGGGAGGTGAGCGCCGACGGCCCCCGCGGCACCCATGACGCGGGCGTGCTGCCGCTCCTCTCCCACGCCCTGCTCGCCACCTGGCAGCGCCGGAAGGCGGGACGGCTGACCCTGGCCGGCTACCGCGCGGCGGGCGGCATCCAGGGGGCGGTGGCCGCGACGGCCGAGCGGGCCTGGTCCGGCCTCGACCCCGCGGCGCGCACGGCCGCGCGGCTGCTCCTGCTGCGGCTGGTCCGGCTGGGCGAGGACACCCAGGCCACCCGCAGACGGGGGATGCGGCGCCAGCTGTCGGAGGAGTCGACCGAACCCGGCAAGACGGAGGAGTCGCTCGAAGCGCTGGTCCGCGCCCGCCTGGTGACCCTCGACGCGGAGACCGTGGAGATCACCCACGAGGCGCTGCTGCACGCCTGGCCGCGGCTGCGCGACTGGATCGACGAGGGCCGCAACGACCATCTGCTGCGCCAGCGCCTGGAGGAGGACGGCCGGGCCTGGGAGGGCATGAACCGCGATCCGTCGCTGCTCTACCGGGGCTCCCGGCTGGAACAGGCCCACACCTGGGCGAAGTCCGCCGGGGACACCCTGCTGACCCGCAGCGCGGTGGAGTTCCTGGCCGCCTCGGTGCGGCTGCGCAGGCGCGTCATCTGGCTCAGCCGGGGCGCGGTGGCGGCCCTGGTCGCGCTGGCGATGGTGGCCGTCGGCGCGGCGGTGATCGCGTGGCAGCAGCGGGACGACGCGGTGTTCGAGCAGGTGGTCACCGAGGCCGATCGCTTCGAGTACCGGGATCCGTCGCTGTCCGCCCAGCTCGCCCTGGTGGCCCACCGGCTGCGGCCGGACGACGAGGGGACGAAGAACCGGCTGATCTCGATCGTGAACGCGCCGCTGGCCACCCCGCTGCTCGGCCACACCGGCGCCGTCTACCTCACCTCCTTCAGCCCGGACGGGAAGACGCTGGCCACCGCCGCCTACGACCGGACCGTCCGGCTCTGGGACACCAGCGACCCGACGCGCCCCAAGCCGCTGGGCAAGCCCCTCACCGGCCACACCAGCTGGGTGAGCAGCGCGGTCTTCAGCCCGGACGGCCGCACCCTCGCCAGCGCCGGTGACGACGGCACGGTCCGCCTGTGGGACGTAGGCGATCCCCGCCATCCGCGCCCGCTCGGCGCGCCCCTGTCCGGCCATGACGGCACGATCTACCTGCTCGCGTTCAGCCCGGACGGGAAGACGCTGGCCGCCGCCACCGAGGACCACAAGGTCCGCCTGTGGGACATGCGCGACCGGGGACGGCCGAAGCCGCTCGGCACGCTGACCGGCCCCACCGCCGCCGTGCGCTCCGTGGCGTTCAGCCCCGACGGCAGGATCCTCGCGGGCGGTGGCGACGACGGCACGATCAGGCTGTGGAATATGGCCGATCCACGGCATCCGAAGCGGATCGGCAAGGCGCTGACCGGCCACACGGACCTGATCCACTCCGTGGCGTTCAGCCCGGACGGCCGCACCCTCGCCAGCGGCGCCGCCGACAACACCATCCGGCTGTGGGACGTCGGCGACCCGCGCCGCGCGGAGCCGCTGGGCGCGCCGCTCACCGGCCACTCCGGTCCCATCTGGTCCGTCGCCTTCAGCCCGGACGGCAACATGCTCGCCGCCGCCAGCCAGGACAGCACCGCGAGCCTGTGGAACGTCCAGGACCCGGCGTATCCGTCGCAGGTCGGCGAGCCGCTCGCGGGGGCCAGCGGCGAGATGTACGCCCTGGGCTTCAGTCCCGACGGCCGGACCCTCGCCACCGGGAGCGGCGACAACACGGTCCGTCTGTGGTCGATCCCGACGTCGGACATGATCGGCCGGGTCGGGGCGTTCCGCCCGGACGGGCGGGTGCTCGCCACGGCGGCGCGCGACGAGAGGATCCGGATGTGGAACGTGGCGAAGCCCGGGCGGCCGGTGCCGCTGGGCAAGCCGTTCAGCCCCGGGGAGGGCGAGGTGCGGGAGCCGACCTTCTCCCCCGACGGCCGCATCTTCGCCGTGATGACCGGCGGCCGCACGGTGCGGTTGTGGAACGTCGCCGACCCGGCCCATCCCGTCCCCGCCGGGCCGCCCCTGGACCTGCGGACCCGGTTCGCGGGCGCGCTGGCCTTCAGCCCGGACGGGAAGACACTGGCCACCGTGTACGACGACCGCACCATCCGGCTGTGGGACGTCAGCGACCCCGAGCGGGTCCGCCCGCTGGGCGCGCCGCTCACCGGCCACAAGGGCTACGTCAACGCCCTCGTCTTCAGCCCGGACGGCCGCATGCTCGCCAGTGGCAGTGCGGACAACACCATCCGGCTGTGGAAGGTGACCGACCGGCGGCACGTCGAACGGCTGGGCGCGCCGCTCACCGGCCACCTCGGCCCCGTCAACGCGCTCGCCTACAGCCCGGACGGCCACACGCTGGCCAGCGGCAGCGACGACAACACGGTCCGGCTCTGGAACATCACCGACCCCCGCAAGGCGACCCGGCTGGGCCGCCCGCTCACCGGCCACACCGACTCGATCGTGTCGCTCACGCTCAGCCGGGACGGCACCACCCTGGCGAGCGGCGGCAACGACAACGCCGTCCGGCTCTGGGACATCACCGTCCCGTCCGAGGCCGATGCCATCGGCCAGTCGATGAGCCCCAACGCCAAGACGGGCAACTTCCTGTCGTTCAGCCCCCAGAGCCACATGCTCGGGGTGTCGAGCGGTGCCGATACGGTCCGGCTGTGGGACCTGGACACCGACAAGGCCATCCACCGCGTCTGCTCCATGACGCGGGGCGTGCTGACGCCGGAGAAGTGGCACGAGTATCTGCCCCGAATGTCCTACGAGCCGCCGTGCGGACGCTGAGGAAAGGGGGCCGCCGTGCGTGATCACGATCACAACTCCGCGTTCATTCCGACCAGTCGGCACCCTGACGCGAGCAGTCGCGTTACGCTTGGGAACAGCCCGATCGCTGGTGCATCCCCCGTCGCCAGCGATCGGGCGTTTGCATGCGCTACGACGGCTCGTATCGCTCGGCGCGAAGCTGGAGGTCTCCCGTGATGCCGTGGCTCGACGAGGCCGCCCTGGACCTCACCCGCGCCTACGTCCGCCACTCGCCCTGGAGCGCCGGTAAGCGGGCCCTGGTCGCGCGCCACCTGAACGCCGCGCTCCGCGACCGCCCCCTGCACCGCCTGGCCCGCACCCGCTTCGGCGCCACCTTCGCCGTCGACACCCAGGACCTCATCCAGCGGTACCTGTACCTCTTCGGCGTCTGGGAACCGCACATGACGCGCTGGCTCCAGCGCAGGCTGCGGCCCGGCGACGTCTTCGTGGACGTCGGCGCCAACATCGGCTACTACAGCGTCCTCGCCTCACGCCTCGTCGGCCCCGGCGGGACGGTGGTGGCGATCGAAGCCTCGCCGACGTTCCACCAGCTGCTCCTGCGGCACGCCCGGCGCAACCGCTCCACCAACATCCGCGCCGTCAACGCTGCCGTCTCCGACCGCGACGAGCTGCTGACCTTCATCCTCGCCAGCTCCCGCAACATGGGCGCCAACAGCATCGTCCCCTACGACGGCCCGGCCGAGTCCACCTTCGACATCGCGGCCCGGCCGCTGCCCGACGTCCTCACCGACGACGAGATCGCCCAGGCCAGGGTCATCAAGATCGACGTCGAGGGCGCGGAAGGCGGCGTGGTCCGCGGCCTGATCCCTATGCTCGATCGGCTTCGCCCCGACGCCGAGCTGACCATCGAGGTCACCCCGGAGCGGATGGCCGACCTGGGCGAATCCGTCGACGAGCTGCTGGAAACCCTGACGTCCCACGGCTTCCACACCTACCGCCTGACCAACGACTACGCGGCGGCCACCTACCCACCCGCGATCCACGGCCCCGCCCGCGCCCCCCGCCGCTGGCACGGCCCCGTCACGACCGAGAGCGACCTGATCTTCTCCCGCGTCGACGCCGCCACGCTGCCCTGACCGCTACGGGCCTCAGCCCGCCTCGTACCGCCAGCCGTCCATCGCCGCCAGGACGCGGGCGCGGGACTCGACGACCGCGAAGCGTGCCTCGCGCTCGGCCGCGTCGGCATGGGAGGCGTGGGCGGTGACCTGACCGGGCCACTTGCGGTAGAGGAGGCCGGTCTCGGCGGTGAACCAGCCGCGGCTGACCGCGCTCAGGGCCATCAGCAGGCCGGTGTCCTCGGAGGCGGGCAGGGCCATCCAGCCGCCGAGGGCCAGGAGCAGGTCGCGGCGGACGAAGAGGGTCGCCGGGTGGACCTGGGCGCGGTAGTCGTGGGTCTTCCAGTGGTCGAGGACGGCGCCGCGCGCGATCGGGCCCTGCGGGGGGTCGCCCTCGAAGCCGACCGTGGAGCCGTCGGGCAGCAGGTCCAGGGCGCGCGAGGTGGCCCAGCCGAGCTCCGGGTTCTCGTTGAGCGCGCGCAGGTCGCGGGCGAGGGCGCCCGGGGTCAGCATGTCGTCGGCGTCGAGCACCTTGACGTAACTGCCCTCGGCGCGGGCGAGCCCCATCGTGCGGGCCATGGCCGCCCGCCCGGCCCGGCCCTGGCCGAAGCTGATCCGGTCGTCGTGGGGGACGTAGGGGCGTACGGCGCGGGTCTCGCCGTCCTCCTGCACCACCCACTGCCACTCCCAGCCGTCCGGCAGCTCCTGCTGGCACAACGATGCGTACGCGTCCGGCAGATGCCCGGCGCCCGGGGCGTGGACCGCGGTGATGACCGTGATGGTGTTCGGCATGGTCACCACCTTGTCAGGGGCGTGGTGAAGACGAGTTCCGTACGGTCACCGGGCAGTCGCACGTCCGAGACCTCGACGACCCGGCCGTCGGTGCCGGTGCAGATTTTCCGGAGGAGGATCACCGACACCCCCTTCTCGAGCCCGAGCGCCTCGGCCTCTTCCGCCGTCGGCGGCCGGGCCGTGATCCGTTCCTCGATGCGGTCCAGCTCGATGCCGATCGTGTAGAGCTGGTTCTGGGTGCCCCCGGGCCAGGGCTCATTGGCGGCGTCGAGGAGATCCGGATTCGCGGCCACCACGTCGTGGACGAGATACGAGTGCACCAGGGCGAAGGGGGCGTCCTCCTCCCGGCAGTTGGTGCGGTAGATCCGCTCCAGCAGCCGCGTCCCCACGGGCACCCCGAAGACCGCCGCCAGGTCCTCATCGGCCTTCGCCTCGCGGTACTCGGCGTGGAAGGCGAGATCGGTCACCTCCAGCCCGGTGTCGTGCTCCGTGGACCCGGTCCGCAGCCGCTCGGCCCGCGGCCGCCGCGCCCGGTCCTTCTCCCACTGGTGCCGGTCACTGCTGCGCTCGACGCGACGGCGCGGCGTACGGACGAAGGTCCCCACCCCGTGCCGCTTGTCGATCAGCCCCTCGGCCACCAGCTCGGACAGCGCCCGCTGAAGCGTCGGCACGCTGGTCCGGTACCGCACCGCGAGCCGGTCCTCCGCCGGAAGCCGCTCCCCCGGCCGCAGCCGGCCGGTGCGGATGCCGTGCCGCAGGGCGTCGGCGACCTGCTCGTACCTGGCCATCCCGGGATCACCGCCCTCGATGTCCGGACGGTCTCAGGTTAAGTCCACAAGAGGCCGTGAGGCCCGACGACAACGGCCCCCGGCTGCGTATTCGCAGCTCGGGGGCCGTTTTCCCAGCGTGGCGGCGCCAGGATTCGAACCTGGGTAGGCTAAGCCGACGGATTTACAGTCCGCTCCCATTGGCCACTCGGGCACACCGCCTGGGATGTGTGGCCAGGTGCCCTGCCCCGCTTTCGCGGCGCTGCTCCCTGGCAACGACGTAAACAATACCTGATCCCCGGGGGTGGTCCGCCACCCGGTTGATCGCCTCTGGATCATGGCCGGGATGGCTAGGCTGGCGCTTACGGTCCGCTGGGCCGTGCCACTGACGGATCTACGTACGAGGAGCCAACTCAAGATGGCCGACTCCAGTTTCGACATCGTCTCGAAGGTCGAGCGGCAGGAGGTCGACAACGCGCTCAACCAGGCGAGCCGCGAGATCTCCCAGCGCTACGACTTCAAGAACGTCGGGGCCTCGATCGACTGGTCGGGCGAGCGGATCGAAATGCGCGCGAACTCCGAGGAGCGGGTGAAGGCGATCCTCGACGTCTTCCAGTCCAAGCTGGTCAAGCGCGGGATCTCGCTGAAGGCGCTGGACGCGGGTGAGCCGCAGGCGTCCGGCAAGGAGTACAAGATCTTCGCCTCGCTCCAGGAGGGCATCTCCCAGGAGAACGCGAAGAAGGTCGCCAAGATCATCCGCGATGAGGGCCCGAAGGGCGTCAAGGCGCAGGTGCAGGGCGAGGAGCTGCGGGTCACCTCGAAGAGCCGGGACGACCTCCAGTCCGTGATCGCGCTGCTGAAGGGGAAGGACCTGGACTTCGCGCTCCAGTTCGTCAACTACCGGTAGGCGGCCCACGGCCGCTTTACGGCACGCCGGGGCCTTGTGGGCCCCGGCGTTCGTGTGTGGCGGCACCCTCGCCGTCGGCGGCGGGCGCCAGCCGGTCACCCCGGCTCTCGGCGATCCGCAGGACGTCACGGAGGGCTTCGGTCAGCCGGTGCGCGAGGTAGCGGAGTTCCCCGGCGTGCACCTTGCGGTCGCCCAGCAGGGCGCGCGCGTGGGCCAGCAGCTCCGCCCCCATGTGCAGCTGCACGGCCTCGATCTCGTCCGCCCGCCGGTTCATCCGGCTGCCGGCGTCGTCGGAGGAGAGGTAGCAGGGCTTGCCGTCCGGGGTCGTCCAGGGCAGTAGGCGTAGGCCGGTCATCACGTTCTTCCTGTCGCCGGGGCTGGTGCGGCCTCCATCCTTGGGCCCGGGCCCGTACCTGCGGGAGTTGACAGGCGTTGACTACGCTGTGGAGTCAACGGTCCACGCAGGGAGTTCCGCCATGGGCGATTTCGGATCGCGCGTTCGCGCTCTGCTCACCGAGCGGGGCATATCCATGCGCGCCACCGCCCGTGCGCTCAACTACGACCCCGCCTATCTCTCACGGGTGATCAACGGCAGACAGCAGCCGTCGAAGGCGCTGGCGGCGGCCCTGGACGGCCTTCTGGAGGCCGACGGGGCACTGGTCGCGCTCGCCGCACCCGAGGTGCGCCCGCCGGAGCCGTGTGCTGAGCACGCCACCGGCGTCGAGGGGGACATCGCGCACATGCGCGCGTCCGTGGCTCACCTGCTGGCGCACGACAACCGGTACGGCAGTACGGCGGTGGCACCGGCCGCCGTGCAGGTCTGGCGTGCGGAGCAGCGGAAGCTGGACCGGGGCGGCGTCCCCGACCGGGCGCGGGCCGGGTACTTGTCGGCCGTCGCCGAGCTGGCCGAGATCGCGGGCTGGCTGCTGTTCGACTCCCGGCAGTGGGACGCCTCGCGCACGGCGTTCCTGGAGTCCCATCTGCTCGCCCGGCAGGCCGGGGACAGGACCATGGAGTGGTTCGCCCTGGACATGCTCGCGATGCACGACGTACAGACCGGCCGGGCGGGCGAGGCGCTACGGATCGCGGACGAGCTGCTGACGGGGGTCCGCGTCCCGCCTCGTATCGCGCTGCTCGCACGCGTGCGCCAGGGCAGGGCGCTCGCCCAAGTGGGCGACCACCGGAGGGCGCTGACCGCGTTGGAGGGCGCCAGGGCCGGGCTGGAGGACTCGATCAGCCCCCGGGACCCGGCGTGGGCGTGGTGGGTGAACGACAGTGAGATCACCGGCCACGAGGGCGAGGCGCTCCTTGCCGCCGGTGAGGCCAGGGCCGCGATTCCCAAGTTGCAGCGCGCGCTCGAACTGGCCTCGGAGCACTTCCCGGCGGGCCGGGGGACGCTCTACTACAGCGTCGCCATGCTTTCGGCGTACGTCACCGCCCGCGCGTGGCGGGAGTGCGAGGCCATTCTGATCTCGATCAATACCCTGCTGGAGACGGTCACCTCCGAGCGCAGCCGCGACAGGCTACGTGCCACGCTGCGGGTGATGGCCCGCCAGCCGGACGCTCCCCCGGGGCTCCTGGACCTCGCGCAGCATACGGCGAGAGCGAGCTGACCGGGGGCCGGGTACGGGACGGGAACAGCTCAGCGCCCGGCGAAGGCCTGGACCGTGGGGCTGATGTCGTGGCCGATGGGGGCAGGGAGATCGGGATCAGCAAGGCACGGGTGCAGGGCGAGGAGCTGCGGGTCACCTCGAAGAGCCGGGACGACCTCCAGTCCGTGATCGCGCTGCTGAAGGGGAAGGACCTGGACTTCGCGCTCCAGTTCGTCAACTACCGGTAGGCGGTCGCGCCGGGATGACGAAACGCCGGGGCCCCGCGGCCCCGGCGTTCGCGTGTGCGGCGACGGCGGTCACGGTGGGCTGTTGTCCCCGTCGGCGGGGGCCAGCCGGTCGCCCCGGCTCTCGGCGATCCGCAGGGCGTCGCGGAGGGCTTCCGTCAGCCGTTGCGCCAGGTAGCGGAGTTCTCCGTCGTGCGCCGTGCGGGCGCCGAGCAGGGCGCGGGCGTGGGCCAGCAGTTCCGTCCCCATGTCCAGTTGCAGCGCCTCGACCTCGTCCGCCCGCCGGTTCATCCGGCTGTCGGCGTCGCCGGACGAGAGGTAGCAGGGTTTGCCGTCCGGGGTGGTCCAGGGCAGCAGGCGCAGTGGCGGTTCGATGTCGCGGGCGGTGCGGTCCGGCATGGTGCTCTGCTTCCGTCGTGGGTGCGTGACTCCATCGAAACGGCTCCGTTGACCTCACGGAGGAGCCACCCAGGGGGCCCGGAAGGGGCCAGACTGGGACAGGGAGGGGGCCACGATGAGCGATGACCGGCGCACATGGTTCGGCGCGTATCTCGCACGCCTTCGGCGGGCCACGGACCGGAGCCAGCGGCAACTGGCGGAGCGGCTGTGTGCGCTGTCCGGGCTGGACTCCGTCACGCGGCATGAAATCTCACGGTGGGAGCGGGGCGCACGGGTGCCCGATGCCTGGCTGCCCGTCCTGGCGCAGGCGCTCGGGGTGGCGGTGGGCGAGCTGGAGCGGGCCGCCGCCTACGCCCGGGGCGAGAGGGACACCGTCCCCGGCGGGCCCTCGGCCTCACTGGCCGAG
>NZ_RIBZ01000171.1:0-12901 GCF_003721215.1 Streptomyces botrytidirepellens | reverse complement strand
CACCACCCACACTAAACTCCAAAAATTCATTGTCAACCCGGTTGGTTGTTTTTTGGAGTTGAAAACGTGTTCGCCTGTGAGACCTACGCCTCCAGGTGCGGGGAGCAGCAGGGGCCTGTAGCGGTGACGCCACACCGGGCAACGGTGTCCGGTTCAGCGACGATGCGGTGCAGAACTTGAGCGCCGAGTTCGTAATCGACGCTGGCGACCGCCGGTCACCAGGCCCGTGCCCTCGAGCAGTTGGCCGTCCTCGCCGTAGCGAGCACGAAGTCGCCTCCAGACTCGTTCACACCAGCCGCATCCCGCGGGCGCCCGCGGGAACCGGCGACTGCCCGATCGTCAACGTGCAGTCCAAAGCACGAGATGCCAGCCGGGCCAGACTGCGACGTTCGTGCCGATCGAAGGCGGCCGGTAGCTGGTCACCCTCTCCGGCACACGTGGCGGGGAGGGCGCCCCGGCGGTGTATCGGTGAGGGTCGTCCTCCAGCTCCTTCGGACCGCCGATGAGCTGGACAGGCTCGCCGAGAGGATGACCGACGCCGGGCACGACGGCGGCGACTCTCCAAAGCAGCGAAGGGCCGAACAAGCCTCCCGTTCCGTGGCAGGCGAACCGCGAGGACGAAGAGTGATCGCTGCGCACCTGTCCCGGCGCGCGGCGGCCCTCTTATCTGGGGTTTCTCACCGACTTCAGCAGGCCGGCAGGGTGATCGCCATTGCAGGCACGTAAGGCACCCTTCCGTGGTTTGGTCGAAACACTGCCTGAACTCCCACTTGGCCGCTCACAGCGAGGCGCGACTGCGGACTCCGACGCGAGCCCGCGGCTGATCATCACCACGCTCGCCCTCGGTCCGGCGGACCCCGTGCCGTGAGGAGCTGCTGCGGCGTCTGGCTGCGGAGGTGTCCGACGCATCTGGACGGGTGATGCTGCGGGACGCTCGGCTTACTCACCAGCAGTTCGGTGCGTACGGTGCACCTATGACGCCCATCCCGGTGGTCACCAGTCCGCTAGTAACAGACTGGATCCTTGCCTGGACAACCCTCCTGGGTGCTGTCGGCACGGTCAGCGCGTTCTTCACCGCTTTCGTACTCATGAGACGGGAGGCTCGCCGAGACCTAGTTCATCGGCAGAACGAGCGGCGAAGCCAGGCCAGGTTGGTGTATGGCTTCATCACGCTTGATAGCGGTGTCGGGAGGATCACGATCGTGAACGACAGTGACCAGCCGATCTATCGGGTGTGGGTGATCAGACAGCGGGATCTCCGAGACTTTTACCACCTCATGATCCCGGGGAAGAAGCACATCTCGATGGACGTGGACCGTGCGGAAACCGAGTGGTTCGGCGTGGTTGCCTCTTCATACGCGCACCCTGTGACCTTCGAGTTCACCGACGCGAACAGTGTTTCCTGGCGGCGCACACGCGAGGGCCAGCTCCTCGAACTCACCACGGAGGGCGCGTATGCCCCGGGCGAACCTCCTGCACCGCTTCGCTGATCTGGTAATCAGAAGGTGGTGGGGCCTGAGAGGTGGCCGGACGCCAGCCACCGCGGGCACGGTACCTCGATTCGACCGAACTGAGGTGGACAACCTCGTTTCGGTCGAAACAACGTTGAGGTGGTCGGACTGGTTGCCGAAGCCCCTACATGCCTGACACCCCTCGGGTACCTGTAAGGCACATTCACGGACGGCCTACGTGACTCAACGTGCCTGATGCCTGCTCGGGACCCGAGATGAGTGTGTCCGCCCCCGAATCTATGCTGCGAGGCATGCAGATTGAGCGTCACCAGGTGAGCGAGGCAAGGGTCTCGGCAGTACGCGACGACTTCGTGAACCGGATCGGGGGTCAGGTCCGGTCCATGTCGAAAGCAGGCCCGATAGCCATCTACGAGTGGCAGTTGCTCGCAGAGGAGTTTCACGAGTACCTGGGCGCATTGTCAGTCCAGACACCCGACCTGGACACGCCGGAGGCCAAGGCCATCCTGAAAGACGCCGCCGAAGCCGCGGCCGGCGCCGTCGCCTACGCGGCGTACCACCCGCACGATTCGTTCTTCGTCATGCTCGACTACGTCAACTTTGGGATGAGCTACGACCCCGGCGACGAGGAGGACGCCGGGGGCCAGATCATCCCGCACAAATGGATCGACGCGTTCTGTCTGGCGATCTTGTCCGGCAAGGCCACGTTGCACGGCGAGGCATTCCACTTCGCCCGGAAGACATTCAGCCAGGACGTGGCGGGGACCAGCACCGGCGAGCTGGTCACCGGCTTCATGGCCTATGTCCTCGGAGACATCGGTGACGACGGCGCGGAGTACCCGCCGAGTGCGGAGGCCAAGCTCGGCGCGATCGACGCGGCGCTCGCCCGGGTCCGGGCGGAGGAGACAGGCGAGGACATGCGCCACCAGCCTCACACCGTGGCGCTCCGGACCCTGCGCGCTCTGGCCGCAGGAGATCGGGAGGCTTTCGACACCGGCTTGACCGACCTGCTGCTCCCCCTCGCCGAACAGCGCGGGCCAGTCGCCAAGCCGGGCAGCCTCCTCCCGCTGCTGCCGATCGCCCTGGCCGCGCTCGCCTACCGGGGTCCGGGCTGGGAGCCCGCGGTTGAGACCGACTACCTCCCGCGCGCCCTGGTCACCGGGTACGAAACCCCCGGCCCACGCGTCGGCGGCCTGGGCCGCAACCGCCGCGCGGACGCGGTCGCCGCGCTGGCCGACGGCCCCGTGGCCATCGACAGGCCGGGTCCTCCCCAGCCCCTGCATCCTGAGAGCGAGGCCCTGTTCGAGCAGTACACCCGGGAGGCGTTCACGGAGACGGACGGTCAGCGCCCCGCCGTACGGCGGCTCGCCCGTGCCCTGAGCGACCAGGAGATCCTTTTCAAGGCGCGCGCCTCCCTCTCCGCCGATGTGACGGATGTCCAGCTGGCGAACCTGCGCCTGGCCTCCCAATTGGGGGCGGCTCTGTTCCGTATCGCCCTCGCCGAGCCCGGTACGGAGGCCGAGGTGACGATCGATGGTCGCACGGTCAGCTACTTGGCCACTCGAGGCGAGCACATGAGTCCGGGGCACTGGCACACCGCCACGAACTTCGCGCTGGTCACCGGCGTACGCGAGGACCTCGCCCCGCTGGTGCTCACCGGTCCGGCCTACGTCTGCAAGGACGGCTCTGCGTTTCCCTCGTACCGCGAGGCTCTTCACGACTATCTGAGAGGTTTGGACCCCCTCCCGGCGACAGAACGTGCATTGGAGGAGGTGGAGCGGGTCAAGGACTGGGGATTCGTCCCGCCGCCCGCCGTGCTGTTCTCCCAGCTCATCGAGGGCGATGAGGAGAGCTTCAACCTGGCCCTGGCCGACGCCCTCGAAGCCCACCGCGACCACTACCAGGTCGCCGACCGCGCGGACGACTCGGACGCAAAGATCAATCTCGACATTCTGGCGCTGACCTGCCACGCCCGCCGCAGGGGCTGGACGATCCGCGTCGCATCCCCCTACTTGCCGCCGCGCCTGCTCCAGGCGGCCGAACCCTTCCAGGGGCTGAACAGGCGCTGACACCGAGACGGAATGCCGCCTCCGTCCGCAGCGGCCACCGGTGGGCCCCGCACCAGAGCACGGAACCCACCGTTCGGTACCGCCCTCAGCGCGCGTCGCCGAAGGCGGCTTCCTCCAGCGCCCGCTGGATCATCCGGACCTCGTCCTCGGACACGCCCTGGACGACATCGCCGAGCTGCACCGCGTAGCTGCCCGCCAGCGACACGGCGGTCTGGAGCACAATCCACTCGCTGGTGGAGGACTTGAGCACCCCGGGCCGGGTGAGCATCAAGTGCCCCAGCACGTCCCAGTCCACCGAGGGATGGGCACCGCCCCGGTCGATCACCGACCGGCCGGCGGCCATCGTCAGCTCCAGCTCCTCCGCCAGCAGACGCCGCAGCCAGTGCCCGCCCCGGTGCGCCCCAAGCAGCCGGGTCGCCGCCCGCATCCGCTCATTACCCACACCGCGCAGCAGCTCCTCGGCCAGCTGCTCGCCCGTCCTGTCGTCCGCGATCGTCACCGGCGCCTCCATTCCCTCAGCGTGCAGGGCCGTGATCGGCCCCGCCTCACTGTGCGCGGACGCCGCCCGGCGGCCGCGTCGCACACGCCGGACGATCCCCCGGACGCTCTCCCCCGCCACCAGCCGCACGAGCGGGTTCTCCATCTGTTCGACCAGAGCCTGTATCCACTCCACCGGTATCTCCTGTCACCCTCCGGGCACGCGCCCGCGAAGAGCGCTCCCGCTCTCCACCTCTTCGGGCTGGAATGGCGCCCGGCACAGCAAGATCAGGCGAGATTTATGGCAGGAGGACGTGGTGGAGTCCCGCAGGGGCGGACGGTGGAGCCCGCTGACCTGGCCTTCTTGGACGAGATCGCGGAGGGCTACCGCGTCTCCCGGAGCGCGGACTGCCCCGCCCCCTCAACTCTGCTACCAACCTTTGTGCGAGCAGCCCCGGCACTCTCGGCCCTTGCCGTCCGGGCTCCCGGCCGGGGCTGCCGCTGATATCGTGGCGACTCCGCGGGTGCCCAAGCGCCCCGCGGCTCATCGCTCCCTCAAAGGGGTCCGCCGCATTTGCGGTTGGCGTCGTATGCCCATAACCGGCCCCAGGGAGAAACGCCATGGAGTTCGATCCGTTCACCGCCGACGAGGCGTCGGACTACGCGGAGATCTGCGCCACCTACACCACCACCCTCGGCGAACTGGCCGCCGCAGCAGAGCGCGAACACCAGCAACTGCGGGGGATTCCTCGCGCCGACCGATCGATGTTCCCGCTGGTCTTCCCTGTCGACCACGAGTTCGTGGTCCACATCAACGTGCCGGTCGATGTCGTCCGCGAGCTCGAAGCCAGGCACGCACACCCCGGAGCACCGGACGAGCAACTGACCATCGACAGCGGCGGACTGATCATCATGGGGTGCGGCGAGCGCTTCGTCACCGACGGCGACGACAAGGTGATCTCGCAGGAGGAGTGGAAGGCGCTGGTCGCGAAGCGGAACGCCTGAGCGGGAGGGCAGGCGTCGCACCGGCCTGTCCGTACGCCGTGCTCCCGGGGGCTTGGGCGTTCAACAGGTGGCCCAGCGTGTCTTGGCGCTGGGCCACCGTTCTCCTCTTCGACGGTCACGCGATGGCCTCCAGGGAAGGCCTGGAGAGCGCGGCCATCACCCCGCTGTAGCCGGAAGCCGAGGACGACACTCCTGACCTCGCGCTACGACCGGGACATGGACGGTTTTGCAGCACATCGCCACCTGGAATCGCCGGGATGGGTGGAAGCCGGTGCTGAGCCAGCTGGAAGGCGTCTACCCTGAACGGGCAGCCTTTCCGGGGCGCTTGGAGACGAATGGGGGCATGGTGTTCTCAGGGGAAGTGTGGTTCCGGCGGTATCGGAGGATTTGTATCTACAACGACGCCAGCAGCCCGGACTGGTGCGTGGTGTACCGGTGGTACGAGCGGGGGCTGCGGGCGGACTCCTACCTCGACGGCGGCAGCCACGGCCTGGTCAGGGAGGCCGCTTCCGACTTGGAGCACGCCGCCGGGTTGGTCGAGCGCCGCCTGGTCGGCCCGATGAAGTACGAATTCCTGTGGGACTTCTCCACACTGGACCCGGGTGCCCGGCGGCAGGTCCTCCGGATGCGGCGTCGCTTGGAGTACCGGCCCTGGTGTTGGTCCCGGATGGTGCTCGTGCGGGCGTGGCAGGCGACGGTCCCCGCCGACAGCCGCACGCCGACCGTCTGAGCTCCTTTACGCCTCAGCCGGTGGGCTTCGACGCCTGATGATTCGGGCGCAGGCTCAAACTTGGAAGCTCTCACGCAACGTCCTGCGCGGCGGTTTCGCGGGCCGCCGACTGGCGACCAGGTGTTGATGCCGCTGACCGGCGCAGCCTCCCGCTAGCTACGTCAGGTCCCGCTCGCCGATCGCGGGAGAGAGCAGTGAAATGGGGATGGTCTACCGCTTCAGCCGTCGTAGGAGGCTGTCATGATGGGCGGGTGGACTATGTAGAGAGACTGGTGAGGCTCGGTCGGCTGACAACTGAGCAGTGGGGGTTGGTGACGGCCGAGCAAGCCAGGCAGGTGGGTGTGGATGCTTCCGCTCTGGCCGAGTTCAGCAAGGCTGGGCTGCTGTCAAGAGCAGGGGAGGGAGTGTTCCAGCTGGCCGGAGCGCCTCTGCCTGCGCATCTGGACATCAAGGTGGCCTGGCTCCGGCTGGAACCAGACCGGCTCGCGTGGCATCGGCAGAGCGGAGCTTCGGGCGTTGTCTCCCACAGTTCAGCCTGCCTTATGCACGGGCTGGGCGACCTGCCGACAGGCGTCGTCGAGTTTCTGACGGAACCCGGAGCGGATGCTTCCCGGGCTGCGGGAGTGCGATTCCATCACGTTCCGCGCATGGATTCCGGGCAGATCACTCTCATTGACGGCCTGCCAGTCACCGCTGTGGAGCGAACCATTCAGGACCTGCTGCGCGCGGGGCTGGATGGCGGCCATATCGGAGGCGTAGTGGCCGACGCGGTGCGTCGCGGGCTCGTCGATCGCCACGCCCTGGCCTCGCATATCGCACCGTTCGCCGCCGAGTACCAACTGCCCTTCCCCGCAGGCGGTTTTGAGCTGATGGATCATCTACTGGCGGCTGCGGGAGAGCGTTTTCCCCTCTCTGCTGACGGTTGAGAGCCTCGCCTCTCGGAGATTAGGNCTCTGCTGACGGTTGAGAGCCTCGCCTCTCGGAGATTAGGCTGGCATTCCGTGCTCGTGGCACTCGCAGGAGAGCGATGGCTCAGGAGAACTACACGTCACCCGCCGCGTTCTACGGTGCGCTCAAGCACAAGGCCCAGCTTCTCGCCCGCAGTGAGAACCTGTCGGTGGCTGACATTCTCACCAGCTATTTTTTCAGCCGTCTGGTCGCACGAGTCTTCTTCGCCCAGCCCAACAAGTGGATCGTCAAGGGCGGCCACGCGTTGCTCCTGCGCTATGCCGCAGCAGCGCGGCTCAGCCAGGACATCGACATCCAGCACAGCGAAGCGGCCGAAATCGACGAAGCCGTCGCCGAGCTACTCAAGGCCGCTGCTCATGATCTGAACGACTATCTGACCTTCGCACCTGCCCGGACATCGCTGCATGAGAACGGCGCCGCAGCCGCAAAACAGCTCTTCCGCGTCCACATGGGCACGCACGAGGTTGGCGTCCTACGCGTGGACGTGGTCGCCAGACAGGCTCTCACTGTCACGCCAGACGCCCGCCGCGTTGCGCCGTTGATCGACCTGGCCTGGCCGGTTGACTGGCCCCAGGCGCAGCTATATCCGATCGTCAACCAGCTGGCGGACAAAGTCTGCGCGATGTTCGAGCGGCATCATGGTTCGCCCTCCAGTCGCTACCGTGACCTGGCCGATATCTTGCTCATCAGCCAGCAGGAGTCCCTCGACGGCCCCTACGCGCAGCTTGCCCTGCGTACCGAAGCACGGCGCCGGCGTATCGCTGGTGTTGACATCGTCCTGCCGGAGTCGTTCCAGCCCCCTGGTCCGGCTTGGCCCGAACGGTACCCGGCGGCAGCTCGCCAAGTGCCCGGCCTCAAAGGCTGCGCCACCTGGAACGAAGCGGCGTTGGCGGCGGAAGCGTTTCTCAGCCCGCTGCTAGGGCCCGGGCCCCCCGGCCACTGGAATGCGACCGCCGGTACCTGGCATACCCAGCCGACCGCAAGACAGGATCAAAGCGAGAGCCCTCAGGTGAGGCGAGTCCGTGTCATAGCCGCAGAGGCCCGTGCGCGGTCCGAGGCCCCAGAGCTTCCGGTTCCCCCGCGCCCGAGCGGACGAGAGCCCTTCCGTGGACATCCCGATCTACCGCCTCGCGGTACCGGCCCCAGGACCGGGCCGAGCCGATAGCAGCCCGCAGCGCGGGAGCCCCCGTCCCCCTACGTCGGGCAGCGTCGCGCCCCCGGCTCCGGCCCGGGTGCAGTTTGGCTGCACCACGCTCCGGCAGACAGCCACGTATCTGAATTCCCATCGCTCGGAAGTACTCGCAGTACGCCAATTCCGCGTACCGGGCTCGCTACAGCGAGTCCGGCGGCCTGCGCCCCGAGGCAGACACCGCGCTGCGCCGTTGGTCCGTCCGCGCGGAGCTTGGTCTGGCCACGTGTCCCAAGCGGGACGGCAGGCGCGGCGGTGGCTGTGGTTTGCGTCGTCTTCGAAATGAGTTGGCAGGAAGGGGCCGAGTCCGGCGGGGCCCGGCCGGTCGTGCTGTTCCAGGCTCTTCTCGCCCCGGGAGCCGCCGCGTGCCGGGGCACGCCGCGCTGCCGGGTGAGTCGGAGTGTGCCGCCGGGTGTACGGCAGCGTGTTCGGGGTTCTACCGTTCCGGGTGGGGATGCTGCGGGGGCGGTTCGCGGTCGTGTTCGTCGGTGGGATCCGTCAGCCGGGTGGGCAGGGTGACCTCGATGCGGCCGTCCTCGGTCATGCCGTGGATGCCGATGCGGCCGTCGTCGAATTGCGCCCAGTCACAGCGCAGGCGGAACACTTTGTGCGGGGGCAGCTCGGTGATGTCGAGGGTTGTGGTGAAGTCGCCCCCGTTCACCAGCAGCCGGACGGCCTGTCGGGCGTCATCGGGGGTGCTGTCGATGACCCGGGCCAGGCGCTCGAGGCTGGTGGTGATCTCTTTGCGGCGCTCGCCTTCGGGGGCGAACAATTCGATGATCCGGTAGGAGTGACCTTCGTAGGCTGCCTCGAAGCGCAACTGGCGCTGGATGGCGGCTTCTTCCTCATCCAAGGGGAAGACGTCGACGGGCGCGGGAACCGGGTGTGCGGGGTACAGGCGCGCCACACCGGCTGTGTCGGGGATCTCGTGGATGACCTGGGCGGCTATCAGGAGAGTGATCACGTCGTTGACGGTCTGCATCGGCGGCAGTCCGTAATGCGCCGCGTACCGGGCTGCCGCTGCCAGCTCCGCGGGCCGGGCGGCCCGCTCGTCTTCGTGGAGTGTGGAGACGTCCTCCCAGCAGGAGAGGTCCAGCTGGCTGCCGGGGTTGGATGAGTTATGTACCAACGGGGCCAGGGCCAGGTCCTGCCGGGTGGGGGGTGCTTCTGCTGTGGTCAGGCTTACCAGGAGGAACGTGAGAGCGTACGGGCGCATGCGCGACCAGCCGCCCTGCATCACGTCCTGGAGACACTGCTCCAGGACGTCCTCCGACCAGTTACTCAAGGGCTTGGTCTGCATCACCAAGATCTCCTCCTTCACCCGAGAGCGCGCGGGGCAGCGAGGGCGTTGAGAATTTCGGCCACCTGATACGGCTTGGTGACCATGGGCATGTGGCCGACACTGAGGCTGATCATCCTGGCGTTGATCCGCTGGGCGGATGCTGACTGCAGTTCCGGGGAGTAGCACCGGTCCTGGGACAGCCGGATGTATGTGCGGGGCACGGGCAGCCGGTACCCGGTCAGGTCGACCGGTTCGGCCAGCAACGCGGCCGCGTCGTCGACGAGGTGCTCCTGGACCTCCGCGGCCTGCTCCTCGTCGGCGTCACTGCACAGCAGCGCTCTGGCCGCTTCGGGGCCGAAGGTGTAGATCCCGCCTGCCATGCTGGACGCCAGGGCCTCCTTGACCTCCACATCGATGTGATCGGCCACCGTGGTCCCGTCCGGCGGCACCACCGCGGACAGCAGGACGACCTGCCGGATCCGGTCCGGGACCAGGCTCATCACCTGCGGCGTCACCACGCCGCCGAAGGAGTGGGCGACCAGGGTGATGTCGGTGAAGCCGCTGTGGGTGATGTCCTGGGCGACCGCTTTGGCGCAGCCGTTCAGTGTCACCTCGTGCAGGTCGATGTCGGCCCGTGCGCCACGGCCGGGCAGGTCGACGGCCAGTACCTCGCCCTCGAGCAGCGGCACCAGGCGGTTCCAGGTCGCGGCACTGCAGGTGGCACCGTGAATCAGCACGACCGGCATCGAAAGCTCCTCAGTTTGACGGGGTGGGACACGGCAGGCCCTACAAGGCCGGGCGGGGAAAGAGGGATCGCCTGCTCCGGGCAATCTAGGTCCGCGGTCTTCCGGTAAGGCGTGCGTTCGCGGGTGCGTCCCGCGCTGCGGTTCCGCGAGCTGTCGGTCCGTCCCGCAGGACGGGACAACGCAGGCCTCCGGCGTTCCGTGCAGCAGGTGCATGCGTCCAGGGCCCTCGTGTCCCGGGTCTCGCGCGTGATGCCGCTGCCGGGCCCGGGCGAGGGCGGCCCCAAGACAGCCGGGAGGTCAGCGCCGCTACGGCCGCTGCCGCCAGGCTCGGTACCTCGGTCAACTCGGCGACGGTCGGTGGCCGTGGCGCGCGTCTGGATACGCGTCGGAGGGTCCCGCACCGCGTGCGGATCGAGGTGCGGGACCATCGGCCGCCCGTCCTGTCACGTGCCGGGCACCGTGACCGTATGGGCCAGGACGGTGTGGCGCGCGTTGGACTGCGCCGAGTGGGTGACCCAGCGGCCCGTTTGGTGCGGTGGCTGCTGGAGCGGTAGGGCTGCATGCGGTCGCGATGGTGCGGCGGTTCGGCGATTTAGCGCTCGTCGGTGGCGGGTAGCAGTCACGCCGCCAACGTTGTCGGAGGTCGGGCGGCTTTGTGCGTGGATGAGTGCCCCTGGTCTGGGCAGTGATCAGGGCGCCTGCTGGGATGCGCACCCGTCTGATCGACGCCGTGAGAGCCGCATCCGGAACCACCGAGACGTGAGACACCGGCGCGACCGGCCAGCCGATGTCAGCCCGAGCCGCTAGAAACTACCCAACAGCCCATCGTCATTGAAGAGGGGGAATCATGACCACCACCATCGAACTGCGCACCGTCCTCGGCGTCATGGGCCTGCACGACACGGAGATCGGCGGCCCCCGAGGAGCGTGACGCCCTCATCGAGGCCGTCGGGAAAGGGCACCTCCACCGCGAGAGCCGCGTGAGCGACGAGCTGCCCGCCGACTTTGTTCGTGTCGTCGAGTACGACGTCCCCGGCACCGGCCTCACCCGGTACGCGATCCACCGTAAGCAGAGCGACGGGCTCCGCTACATCCACGACCACGCGGACCGCGACCCGGTCGATGTCGCCTACGGGCACGCCGTGCGTGAGCTGGCCGAGGATTGCGGCTACGAGTTCGCCGTGACCGATGTGGACGGCCTGCTGGCCCACCAGCTCCACGAAGGCGACTACGACCTCGACGAGGACGACGAGGAGAATGGCGAGGAGGATGGCGAGGGGTGATGTGGTCCCGGCCGCCCGGTAGTCGGCCGCGCCACGACCCGCGAGGCAGGCCCAGGCCATGTGTGCAGCCCCTGGCGGCACGATCGGCCGCCGGAACGCGCGGACGAGAGCTGACGCGAGAGGTGTGGCGAGGCCCCGCCTGAGAGCGATACGTCGTTCCCCTCCAGGGGAAACGTCGGTGGCGCCCTGTGCCTGGCCCTCACCACCCTCGTCGCCAAGTGTCCCTTCTCGGGCAGGAGTATCGGGGCTTGGTCCTGGAAGGCGTCAACCGTCACCGGGTGCGGCGACTTGTCATGCATCGCCTCGGCCTTTTCGGTGAGCTTCTTTCCCTTAAGGCGGGCTTCCTGTGTCTTCGCGTTGCCCTCGCCCTCCGTGGCCTGCGCGCCGGGCGGTCAGCGCGGTTGCTGCGGGAAGGGGCTGTGCTGCGGGTACCCGGGTGCCGTGCCGTAGCCGTGCTGTTGGGCCGACTGGGGCGGGTAGGCGTAGGCCGCCGGGGCGGCGGGAGCGGCGGCGGGCGGGGTGGGCCTGCGGGTGGCGAAGCCCTCGGCGACGAGGGCGCACAGGTCCAGGTAGGCCTCACGGGTCTTGGAGCGCATCAGGTCCAGGTCCAGTTCGGCGCCGGTAGACAGGTGTTCGTCGAAGGGGACTGAGACGACGCCGCGGCACCGGGCGGAGAAGTGGGCCACGATGTCTTCCGTCTTGATCATTTTGCCCTTCTCTCGTACGCCGGAGACCACTGTCAGGGCTCTGCTCACCAGGTCGGCGTAGCCGTGGGCGTTGAGCCAGTCCAGGGTGGTGCTGGCGCTGGAGGCGCCGTCCACCGAGGGGGTCGCGACGATGATGAGTTGGTCGGCCAGGTCGAGGACTCCGCGCATCGCGCTGTAGAGCAGGCCGGTGCCGGAGTCGGTGAGGACGATCGGGTATTGGCGGCCCAGGATGTCGATGGCGCGGCGGTAGTCGTCGTCGTTGAAGGTGGTGGAGATGGCGGGGTCGACGTCGTTGGCGAGGATTTCGAGGCCGGAGGGGGCCTGTGAGGTGAAGGCGCGGATGTCCATGTAGGTGTGGAGGGTGGGGATTGCCTGGACCAGGTCGCGGATGGTGGCGCCGGTTTCGCGCCGCACCCGTCGTCCGAGGGTGCCGGCGTCCGGGTTGGCGTCGATGGCCAGGACTTTGTCCTGGCGCTCGCTGGCGAGTGTGGCGCCGAGTGCTGTGGTGGCGGTGGTCTTGCCGACGCCGCCCTTGAGGCTGATCACGGCGATCCGGTAGCAGGCGTGGACCGGGGTGCGGATGAGTTCCAGTTTGCGCTGCGTCTCGGTGTCTTCCCGTGCGCCGCCGAGGCGGAAGCGTGAGGGGCGGTTTCCGGGGCGGGTGCTGCGCGGCTTGGGCGGGGCTCCGCGCAGGAGCCGTTCGGAGGACAGTTCGGTCGCGGCGCTGTGCCCCAGCGGTGCTTGGCCCGGTCCGGGAGGGGTCTGGCGCGGCGGCATGGACGTGGGGGCAGTCTGCTGCGCAGGGGCTGGTGCGGCGGGTGGCGTGGCGGCGGGCGCGGTGTGCTGTGGCGGCCAGTCGGTGGGCGCGGGTGCAGGATGGCCGGGCGGGAACGCGGGCTCGGGAGGTGCGGCGGGCGGGTACCCGTATCCGGCCTGTCCGGGCGGTGGCCCCTGCTGCGGGTACGCGGCCGTCTG
>NZ_RIBZ01000168.1:0-17065 GCF_003721215.1 Streptomyces botrytidirepellens | reverse complement strand
GCGCTCGCCGGTGCCCGGCGGGCGCGCCCCGGAAACCGGGGGTGCGCGCACGGCGCGTTGACAGGAGCCAGGTCACCCGAGCATGCTGAGCAGTCGCTTAGCCGCATCGCGAGTCGCCCGGGAGGCAGCACACATGGCAGAGCCCAGGATCTTCACCTCGCCCGAGGAACTGCGCGCCGCGGTCGGCGAGGAACTCGGCCCCAGCGACTGGCTGGAGATCGACCAGAAGCGGATCGACCTGTTCGCCGAGGCGACCGGCGACCACCAGTGGATCCACGTCGACCCCGAGAAGGCCGCCGCGGGCCCCTTCGGCACGACCATCGCGCACGGCTATCTGACGCTGTCCCTGCTGCCGCACTTCAGCCCGCAGCTGCTGCGCGTCGAGGGCGTACGGATGGGCGTCAACTACGGCTCGAACAAGGTCCGCTTCCCCTCCCCCGTCCCGGTCGGCTCCCGCCTGCGCGCCACGGGCCGCATCGCCGAGGTGACCGAGGTGAAGGACGGGATCCAGGTGACGCTCACGGTCACCGTCGAGAGCGAGGGCGGCGCCAAACCGGCCTGCGTCGCGGAAACGGTGTCCCGCTTCTACCTCTAGGAGCCCGCGACGTCCGCGCCGACCATGCGCAGCACCAGCCCGGCGTAGAGGTCACCGACCTCGTCGGGGGTGCTGCGCCCCCGCGCGTTGAACCAGCGGGCGACATCGATGCACAGCGACAGCACCGCGACCGTGGTGCCGCGCACGTCCGGCACGTCGAAGGCGCCCGTCCGCACCCCGTCCTCGATGATCGAGCGCACCGCCGCGTCCGTGGCCCGGCGCATGGCGATGACCTCGGCGTGGTGCTCCTCCCCGAGCGCGCCCAGCTCGTACTGCACCACGCGCGCGGTCATGTGGTGCTCGGCGTGCCACCGCACGAAGCCCCGCACCGCGGTGGCCAGCCGCTCGGCCGGGGTCCCTTCCCCGTCCCGCGCCCCCTCCAGGATGTCCAGCGCGAGCCGGTGGCCGACCTTGCTGATCTGGTAGAGCAGCTCTTCCTTGGTCTTGTAGTGGATGTAGAGGGCGGCCGGGCTCATCCCGGCGCGCCCGGCGATGTCCCGCGTGGTGGTGGCGTGATAGCCCCGCTCGGCGAAGGCGTGCACGGCGGCGCTCACCAGCCGCCGGGCCGCGTCCGGCGTAATGTCTCCCCACGCCTCGGCCCGGCCCCCGGCGTTCTTCCGCTCCACGTCCATGGCGGACACCCTACACGGAGGGTGAGCAAGCGCTTAGGACGCGTCTCCGGGCCGAGGGCTAGGATCCCCGCATGACGTCTTTGGTCCAGGTCAACTACCGGAAGTACGACGGCACTCTGCACTGGAACATGCGCATGCGCAGGCTGGGCGAGGACGAGCACGGGGTCTGGCTGGGGCTGCCTCCCCACTCGGTGACGCGCAAGGGGGAGGGCCCCGAGGTGCCCACCGAGTGCGCGTATGTGGTCCTCTTCCCGCGCGGCACGTGGTGGACCGCGGTGTTCAACGCGCCGCCGCGCTCGACCGAGGTGTACTGCGACATCACCACTCCGGTGGAGTGGGTCTCTCCGGAGGAGGTCACCATGGTCGACCTCGATCTGGACGTGCTCCGGAAGCGGGCCGACGGGGCGACGCTGCTGGTGGACGAGGACGAGTTCGCGGAGCACCAGGTGCGGTACGGGTATCCGGCGGACGTCATCGCGCAGGCGGAGGCGGCGGGGCGGTGGCTGATGGAGGCGGTCGGGGGCGGCGCCGAACCGTTCGGGGAGGCGTACCGGCCGTGGCTGGCCATGGTGGCGGACGGGAACGCCTAGAGCACGCCTGGAAGGCCCCTAGAAGACCACGAGAGCCCGCCCTCCGCGTCCCGCGAGCATCGCGTCGAAGGCCGCCGGGATGCCGTCCAGGCCGATGCGCTCGGTCACCAGCGCCGACGGGTCGAGCCGTCCCGCGCGGATGTGCTCGGCGAGGACGGGGAGGTCGCGGGCGGGGTCGCTGTTGCCGTAGACGCAGCCGGAGAGGGTGCGGCCGAAGTAGAACAGCTCCAGCGCCGAGAAGGTGACCTGCTGGTCCTTGCCGCCGATGCCGACGACGGTCGTCCGGCCGCCGCGGCGGGTGGCGGACCAGGCGCTGCGGATGGTGTCGGCGCGGCCGACGCATTCGACGGCGACGTCGGCGCCGTGGCCGCCGGTGAGGGCGCGGATCCGCTTGGCCGGGTCGCCGGTGCCGGTTCCGTCGCCGGTTCCATCGCCGGTTCCGTCGCCGGTGAGGACGAACTCGGTCGCGCCCGCCGCGCGGGCCAGTTCCTCCTTCTCCGGTGACACGTCCACCGCGACGATCGTCCCGGCGCCTGCGAGGCGCGCCGCCTGGAGCACGGCCAGGCCGACCCCGCCGATGCCGAAGACGGCGACGGACTCGCCGGGCCGTACCTGGGCGCTGTGGTGGACCGCGCCGTATCCGGTGAGCACCGCGCACCCCAGCAGGGCGCCGTCGGTGAGCGGCACGCCGTCCGGCAGCGGGAGCACGGCGTGCGCCGGTACGACGGTCTCCTCGGCGAACGCGGCCGTGCCCAGCCCCGGGTACAGCGCGCTGCCGTCGGCGGTGAGCGTGGCGTACGGCAGCGCCGCGGCGTCCCCGGCCTTGGCGCACAGCCAGGGCTCGCCGAGCCCGCAGTAGTGGCATCTCCCGCAGGACGGGGCCCAGTTGAGGACGACGGCGTCGCCCGGGGCGACCCCCGTCACGCCGTCGCCGACCGCCGTCACTGTGCCCGAGCCCTCGTGGCCGAGGACGGCGGGGACGGGCTGGCGGAGCGTTCCGTTGGACAGCGACAGGTCCGAGTGGCACACCCCGGCCGCGGCGAGCCGTACCCGCACCTGTCCCGGTCCGGGGTCGGGGATCTCGATGTCCTGGACGCGGAGCGGCGTGCCGAGGGCGGGGAGGACGGCGGCGCGGGTCATGGTGTGGGCTCCTCGGGGTCGGTGCGGGCCGATGTTTCCTCCCCCGGCCCGCGCCTCCCCGAAACCGAGCTCCGCTCCTCCTCGGGGGCGGGCCGGGGTGTGCGCGCGGCCGGGAGGTCCGGAGGGGGCGCCGTGTCGGCGGCGCGCCTCAGGGGCCGTACGGCTATCGCCGCCGAGCCGAGCAGCAGCACGCCGAGCATGACGAAGGGGGCGGCGGTGCCCGCGAGCCCGGCGAGCAGTCCGGCCGAGGCGGGCGCGGCGACCTGGCCGAGGCGGTTGCCGGTGAGCCGCAGCGCGAGGGCGGTGCTGCGCGCCTCGTCGGGCGCGGCCTGGACGACGGTGCTCATGGACAGCGGCTGGCCGACGCCGAGGCAGAAGCCGAGCGCGGCGAGCAGCACGCCGAGCGCCCAGGCGGGCAGCGGCAGGGCGACGGCCGCGCACAGGAGCCCGGCGCCCAGACAGCTGACGGCCATCAGCACGGTGCGGCCCATCAGCCGGATCATCGGGGTCATCACCAGGCGGCAGGCGACGGTGGCGGCGGCGCGCAGGCTGAGCAGCAGGCCGACGACGGCGGGCGAGATGGCGCGCTGTTCGCCGACGACGGGCAGATAGGCGGTGAGGATGTCGGTGGCGGAGAGCACGGCGAGGCTGATGAAGATGCCGGAGGCGACCCCGCGGGTGCGCAGGATGCCGAACACCGGCACCCGCCGGGCGGAAGCCGCGTCGGCGGGCTTCTCCACGCGCCCCTCGGCCGGGCGGTGCTCGATCCGCCACAGCGAGGTGACCGAACAGGCCGCGACGGCGGCGGCGACGAAGAGCGCGAGGGCGCTGGTGCGGGCCAGCGCGCCGTCGTGGCCGGAGACGAGCTGCCCGGCGGCGATCGGCCCGATGAGCTGGCCGAGCGAGGCGCCGACGGTGAAGTGGCCGAAGTTGCGGTCCTGGTCGGCGGGGGCGCTCTGCCGGGCGACGAGGGACTGCGCACCGATGACGAAGGAGAGATGCCCCAGCCCCATCACCCCGCTCCACGCGGCCATTTCGGGCAGCGAGCCCGCCGTACCGCTGAGCCCGCACCCGGCGGCGATGAGCACGACGCCGACCGGCAGCAGCGGGGCGCACCGGCCGTGGTCGGTGCGCCGCCCGAGCGGCACGGCGGCGAACAGCGGCAGCAGCGCGTAGATGCCCGCGATCACACCGACCGCGCGGGCGTCGGCGCCCAGCGCGAGAGCCCGGTAGGAGACGGCCGGTCTCGCCATGCTCACCGCCCCCTGTGCGAAGGAGAAGGCGATGACCAGGCGCAGCAGCCAGCCCCTACCGGGCTCCGAAGTCGTCACGGTCAGATGATGCCGAACGCGAGTCCGGCTGCCAGCACCACCAGGGAGGTGAGCACCGCCCACTTGACCGTGAACCGGGTGTGGTCGCCGAATTCGACCTTGGCCATGCCGACGAGCACATAGACGGCGGGGACGAGCGGGCTCGACATGTGCAGGGCCTGTCCGACGAGCGAGGCGCGAGCGATCTCCAGTGCGGAGACGCCGTGGGTGTGGCCCGCCTCGGCGAGGATCGGCACGATGCCGAAGTAGAACCCGTCGTTGGACATGAAGTAGGTGAACGGGATCGACAGCAGACCGGTGATCAGGCCCATCTGCGGGCCCATGGCGTCGGGGACGCCGTCGACGACCCAGCGGGCCATGTTCTCGACCATGCCGGTGCCGGTCAGGACACCGGTGAAGACGGCGGCGGCGAAGACCATGCCGGAGACGTTGACGACGTTCTCGGCGTGGGCGGCGACCCGGGCCTTCTGGTCGGCCATGCGCGGGAAGTTGACCGTGAGCGCGATGGCGGCGGCCAGCAGGAAGAGGACGGGGATGTCCAGCGTCTCGGTGATCATCAGGGCCAGCAGGGCGACGGTGAGCGCCGCGTTGAACCAGTAGAGCTTGGGACGCAGGGTGGCGCGGTTCGGGTCGAGGCCCTTGAACTCGTCGTCGTCCTCGGCCGGGCCGCTCGCCGCCGGGCCGCCCGCGGGGGCCTCGGCGTCCGTACCGCCGCCGGCGCCGCCGGTGGGCTTGCCCGGCTTGCCCAGGCTGATGCCCTGGCCGCCGCCGCTGCCGGCCCCCACGAGCACCGTCTCCGGGTCGCCCTCGGTGACCTCGTCGAGGGTCAGCACGCCGAGGCGCTTGCGCTCGCGCAGTCCGAGGCCGTACGAGAGGGCGAAGACGAAGAGCAGACCGACCGCGAGGGCGGGGATCATCGGGACGAAGATGTCGCTCGCGTCGACCTTGAGCGCGGCGGCGGCGCGGGCGGTGGGACCGCCCCAGGGGAGCGTGTTCATGACACCGTTGGCCATGGCGGCGACACCGGTCATCACGACCAGGCTCATCTTCAGCTTCCGGTAGAGCGGCACCATGGCCGACACCGTGATCATGAAGGTGGTGGAACCGTCACCGTCGAGCGAGACGATCGCCGCGAGCACCGCGGTGCCGACCACGACCCGCATCGGGTCCGCCTTGCAGAACCGCAGGATGACGCGGACGACCGGGTCGAAGAGACCGACGTCGATCATCACCCCGAAGTAGATGATCGCGAAGAACAGCATCGCGGCGGTGGGTGCCAGCTCCCCGATGCCATCGATGACGTAATCACCGAGGTGCGCCCCCTTCCCGACAAGGACGCAGAACAGCGCCGGGATGAGCACCAGTGCCCCCATCGGGGACATCTTCTTCATCATGATCAGAACCAGGAATGTTGCGATCATGACGAAACCGAGGATTGTCAGCATGTGGCTACCTCACGTTCGCCTTTGAACTCCCCCAGATTTGGCGGTCGGGGCGACGTTAGGTGGCGCAACTTGGCGTTAACAAGGTCTTGACGTGTGAGCAATAAGCGCAAAACCCCAGGTCAATCCCCTTGGGTGACCGACGCGGTGGTGAGCGGAAGGGCGGTCACCCGCACCGGGCACCCGTTGAGCACCGCCGTTCCCGAGAGCGGGTCCAGCCGGGAGCCGTCGATGAGCTGATTGACGTTGACCCCCGGATCGGCCCCCGCGACCGCGAGCCGGGTGCCGGGACGGGCATGGCCCCAGCCGTGCGGCAGGCTCACCACCCCGGTGCGCACCGCGTCCGTCACCTCCACCGGCACCTCCAGCTCGCCCCCGTCGCCGGTGACCCGGGCGAGCCCGCCGTCGGCCAGCCCGAGCCGCGCCGCGTCGTCCGGGTGCACCTGGAGCGTGCAGCGGTTGCTGCCGCCCATCAGCGCCGGGACGTTGTGCATCCAGCTGTTGTTGGAGCGCAGATGGCGGCGGCCGACCAGGAGCAGCTGATCGGGCCGCGCGGCCAGCGCCCCGCGCAGCCGCGCCACATCGGCGGCGATCGGCTCCGGGCACAGCTCCACCGTGCCGCTGCGGGTCTTCAGCAGCCCGGGGATGCGGGGGCTCAGCGGTCCGAGGTCGATGCCGTGCGGATGGGCGAGCACCTTCTCCAGGGTGAGGCCGTCGGGGTCGGCACCGAAGCCCTCGCCGTACGGGCCGAGGCGCAGCATCATGTCCAGCCGCCGTTCGGCGCCGGTGAGCCCGGTCAGCCCGGCGGTGAGTTCGGTGGCGTCGCGCCCGTACACCGGGGCGGTGGGGTCGGCGACGGCCTTGCCGAGCGTCGCGCCGATCACCATGTCGTCCACGGTCGCCGGGTCGGCGCCGTGCTGCCCGCTCAGGCACAGCACCAGCCGGGCCAGGATCTTGGTCTCGCACATCCGGTCCGGGTCGAGCGGGACCGCGGGGCGGGTGTAGCGGACCTGGTTGCGGACGGCGAAGCCGTTGAAGGCGTAGTCGAAGTGCGGGCTCTGGCTGGGCGGGGGCGGCGGCAGCACGACATGGGCGTGGCGTGAGGTCTCGTTGAGGTACGGGTCGACGCTGACCATGAAGTCGAGCCCGGCCAGGGCCCGGTCGAGCCGGTCGCCGTCCGGCGCGGACAGCACGGGGTTCCCCGCGACCGCCAGCAGCGCCCGTATCCGCCCCTCGCCCGGCGTCTCGATCTCCTCGGCGAGCGCGACGGCGGGCAGCTCGCCCTTCGCCTCGGGGTGGCCGCTGACCCTGCTGTGCCAGCGGCCGAGCGCGAACCCCTTCCCGGGCGCCGCCGGGCGCTTCCACCCGCCGGTCGCGGAGAGCGGGAACATCATGCCGCCGGGCCGGTCGAGGTTCCCGGTGAGCGCGCCCAGGACGTCGACCAGCCAGTTGGTGAGCGTGCCGAACTCGACCGTGCTGGAGCCGACGCGCCCGTACGCCACGGCCCGGGGCGCGGCGGCGAATTCACGGGCGAGGACGCGGATCTCCTCCGCGGGTACGTCACAGGCCTCGGCCACGGCCTCCGGGGTGAAGCCCGCGGCCAGCCCCTTCACCTCCTCGATGCCGCTGAGGTGCGCGCCGAGCGCCCCGGGGGCCACCAGCCCCTCGTCGAACAGCACCGACACCATCGCGAACAGCAGCAGCGCGTCCGTGCCGGGCCGGATCGCCACATGACGGTCGGCCAGCTTGGCGGTGCGGGTACGCCGCGGATCGATCACCACCAGCTTGCCGCCGCGCCGCCGCAGGGCGCGCAGGCGGCCGGGGAAGTCGGGTGCGGTGCAGAGGCTGCCGTTGGAGTCCAGCGGGTTGGCGCCGAGCATGAGGAGGTGGTCCGTACGGTCCAGATCGGGCACCGGGATGGCGAAGGCGTCCCCGTACATCAGCCCGCTGGAGACGTGCTTGGGCATCTGGTCGAGGGTGCTCGCGGTGAAGACGTTGCGGGTGCGCAGGGCGCCGAGCAGCACCGGCACGAAGAGCGCCCCGGCCACGGTGTGGACCGTGGGGTTGCCGAGGACGACACCGGTGGACTGCGGTCCGTAGGCCCGGAGGACCTCCCCGAACCCCTCCGCGACGGCGGCGAACGCCTCCTCCCACGATGCCTCCCGGAGCTGCCCGTCCCGTCGCACCAGGGGCCCCCGCAGCCGGTCGGGGTCGCCGTCCAGCTCCCCGAACGAGGCCCCCTTGGGGCAGATGAACCCCCGGCTGAAGACGTCCTCGGCGTCCCCGCGCGCCCGGGTGACCGTGCCGTCCTCGATGGTCAGGGTGAGCCCACAGGTGGCCTCGCAGAGCGGGCAGATACGCAGTGCGGTACGGCTCATCGGTCCCTCCCGGGGACAGTACGGCTGCGACGGCGCCTCACCATACCGGCCGGTATGCCGCCGCGGTACCGCTCGCGCGGGCCCTTCATCGGACGCCGCTAATCCAGCACGCGCGCCAGATACGCCCGCAGCAGCTCCTTCGTCTCGGCCACGACCGCCGGGTCCCCCTCCGGGTCCACCCGGAAGGCGAGCCGCAGCAGCGCGTCCGCCGCCTCGACCGCGAGCAGGAACGCGACCCGCAGGCGCTCGTCGGCCTCGGCGGTGCCGTCGATGCCCAGCGGTTCGGCGAGGAGGGCGCGGAGGCGGTCGGCCACCAGGTGGTTGGGCTGGTCGGGCAGGCCGGTCGCCGGGACCGGCATGCCGAACTCGACGAGCGCGAAGCCGGGCGCGCCGCGCTTCATCTCCAGGTATTCGTCCACGACGATGTCCATCGCGGCACGCCAGTCGCTTCCGTCCGCCCCGGCCCCGGCCAGCCGCCGGGTGATGCGCGCGGCGTACTCGTCGAGGTTGCGGTGGGCCAGGGCCTCGGCCATCGCCCGTTTGTTGGAGAAGAAGCGGTAGACGGAGCCGATGGGCACCTGGGCGCGCTCGGCTACCGCACGGGTGCTCAGCTGCTCATAGCTCATCTCGTCGAGCAGCTCGGCGCAGGCGTCGAGGATCCGGCCGAGGCGCTCGGCGCTGCGGCGCTGGACCGGTGGGCGGCGGAGAGGCGGTATGGGCACGCCACCATCCTGCCCGATCATTGACGTAAGCCCTCTTCGATTCCTATCGTCGGACAGAGGATTCGTCGGAGCGTCGGGAGCACGCCATGGGCGAGGGCACGGGGATCGAGCGAGCGCGCAAGACGGCCGAAGGACTGGCCTACGCCTCCGGGTTCGGCAACGAGCACAGCAGCGAGGCGGTCCCCGGCGCACTGCCCGTCGGCCGCAACTCGCCCCAGCGCGCCCCGCTCGGGCTGTACGCGGAGCAGCTGAGCGGCACCGCCTTCACCGAGCCGCGCGCCCACAACCGCCGCTCCTGGCTGTACCGCATCCGCCCCTCGGCCGCGCACCCGCCGTTCGTCCGCATCGACAACGGCACCCTGAGCGGCGCCCCCTTCACCGACTCCGCCCCGGACCCCAACCGGCTGCGCTGGGACCCGCTGCCGGAGCCCGCCGGGCCCACCGACTGGCTGTCCGGCCTGTGGACGCTCGGCGGCAACGGGGACGCCACCCAGCGCACCGGCATGGCCATCCACCTCTACGTCGCCGACGCGCCCATGACCGACCGCGTCTTCAGCGACGCGGACGGCGAGCTGCTGATCGTCCCCGAGCACGGCGGACTGCTGCTCCACACCGAGCTGGGGCTGCTGCGCGCCGAGCCGGGCCATGTCGCGCTCGTCCCGCGCGGGGTGCGCTTCCGGGTCGAGCCGCTCGACGCCTCCGTCCGCGGCTACGTCTGCGAGAACTACGGCCGCCCCTTCGTCCTCCCCGACCTCGGCCCCATCGGCGCCAACGGGCTGGCCAACGCGCGCGACTTCCTGGCCCCCGTCGCGGCGTACGAGGACGTGGAGCGCCCGGTGGAGGTGGTCAACAAGTACTGCGGCAACCTCTGGGCCGCGACGTACGACCACTCCCCCCTCGACGTCGTCGCCTGGCACGGCAACCACGTGCCGTACGTATACGATCTGCGCCGTTTCAACGTCATGGGCACCATCAGCTATGACCACCCCGACCCGTCCATCTTCACGGTGCTCACCTCGCCGTCCGACACCCCCGGGCTCGCGGGCGTCGACTTCGTGGTCTTCGCTCCGCGCTGGCTGGTCGGCGAGGACACCTTCCGGCCGCCCTACTTCCACCGCAATGTGATGAGCGAGTACATGGGCCTGATCGAGGGCGCCTACGACGCCAAGACGGCCGGTCCGGGCGGCTTCGTCCCCGGCGGCGGCTCGCTGCACAACATGATGTCGGCGCACGGCCCCGACCACGACACCTTCGAGGCGGCGAGCGCGGCCGAGCTGACGCCCCGGAAGCTGGACGACGGGCTGGCGTTCATGTTCGAGACCCGCTGGCCGGTCACGGCCACCCGGCAGGCGATGGAGTCCGACCGGCTCCAGACGGGCTATGACACGGTGTGGCAGGGTCTGGAGCGCCACTTCCGCGCCTGACGGGTCCGACTGCCCGTGGACAGTGCCCGTGGACGGCCGTCGCCTGAGTTTCCGTGACCGGAGAGCCGCGTTGTGACCACCTTCGCCCCCGACTCCCTCGCCCTCAACCGCAAGCTCCCGCTCTGGTACCAGGTCTCGCAGTCGCTGCGCGCCTCCATACTCGGCCGCGGGCCCGACGAGCCGCTGCGGCTGCCGACCGAGGACCGGCTCGCCGAGCACTACGGCGTCAGCGTCCTCACCATGCGGCAGGCGCTGAAGGAGCTGGAGTCGGAGGGCCTGATCAGCCGCCACCGGCGGCGCGGCACCTTCATCGAGCCGAGCGCGCGGCGCGGCACGCCGGTGCGGCTGCTGGGCTCGGTGGACGCGATCGTGGCCCAGCAGTCCGGCGAGCGGACCACGGTGCTGGAGCACGGCCCGGCGCCGGTCCCGGCGGAGCTCGCCGGGTACTTCCCCGGCCTGGAGGAGGCCGCCTCCTACCGCCGGCTGCGCCGGGACGAGCACGGCGACGAGCCCACCAACTGGGCCGAGAACCTGGTCCGCCCCGAACTCGCCGCCCGCATCGACCTCGCGGACCTGGCGCGCTGGCCGATGACGAAGGTGCTGCGGGACGCGGTGGGGGTGCGGATCAGCCGCATCACCGACACCGTGGAAGCGCGCCTGGCCGACCCGGAGACCGCCCGCCTCCTCCAGATCCCGCTGCTCAGCCCGATCCTCCACTACACGGGGGTGACGTACGACGAGGCGGGCCGCGTGGTCGACGTGGCCCGCATCCACTACCGCGGCGATCGCTTCTCGTTCTCGGTGACGGTGGACGCCGACTGACCACCGTGGTCACGGTTACGATGCCCGGGCTGACCGACGTACGTGCCGGGTGAAAGGCGGCAGGGTGACGGCAACCCGAGACGCAGCGCTGCTGGCGGATCTCATGCCCTGGTCCGTGCGGCCGCCACGGTTCGGGCGGGGCTGGGTCGCGGGGCCGGACGCGGGGGCGCTGCGGGCGCGCTGGGCGCGTCTGGTGGGCGCCGGGGACGAGGCCGAGCGGGCGGCGCTGTTCCGGCCGAGCCGCGCCCGTACGCTGCACACCTCCGTACCGCAGCTGCCCGGCCAGGCCACCTCGACCGCCCGGCTGGCCCGCGAGGACGGGCCGTGTCCGGAGCCGGTGCGGGTCGCGCACGGGCCGTTCGACCAGCAGTGGCTGATACCGGATCACCGCGTGCTCGACGCCGCCCGGCCCGAGCTGTGGCGGGTCGCGGACGACCGGCAGATCCATGTGGTGGAGGCGGGCGGGCCCGACCCCGACCCGGTGCTCACCTTCTCGGCACTGCTGCCGGACGGCCACTCCCCCGCCGGGCGTCCCGGGCTGATCCGCCCCCTCTACCGCCGCCCGGGCGGGCACGAGCCCAATCTCGCGCCGGGGCTGCTCGCCCACCTCGGTGAGCGGCTCGGCCGTCCGGTCGCCGCCGAGGACTTCCTCGCCTGGGCGGCCGCCGCGCACCGGGGCGCGCCGTGCGCCGTACCGCTGACCGCCGACCCCGAGACCTGGGAGACGGGCGTGGAGCTGGGCCGCCGTGCCCTGTGGCTGCACACGCGCGGGGCGCACAGTGGTGAGCGCCCGCGCATGCCGGGTGGCCAGCGCCCGTACGTGCGCGCAGCGCTGCCCGAGCGCGGGCTGCCGGACACGATCGGTTACGACCCGGACGAGGCGGCGCTGCTGCTGGGCGAGGGGCGTATCTCCCCCGTACCGCGGGCCGCGTGGGAGGCCCACGCGGGCGGGGTGCGGGTGCTGGAGGCGTGGTTCGAGCGGCGTACGGCGCCTGCCGAGCCGGGCACGCTGGAGGCGGTCGGCGCACCGGCCGGATGGCCGCGGGCCTGGACGTCGGAGCTGCTGGAGCTGATCACCGTGCTGGCGCTGCTGGCCGAGCTGCGCCCGGCCAGGCAGGCGCTGGCCGACCGGGTGGCCGAAGGGCCGGTGGTGGGCCCGGAGGAGCTGCGCGCCGCCGGGGTGCTGCCCGTGGCCGCCGGGGCCCGCCGCCCGGCGTCGGTCCTGGACCACCAGGAGGAGGGGCCGGAGGGCCAGTTCGCGCTGCTGTGACCGACCCGCCGACCCACTGCTACAAGGCGGGGCGGGGCGGCACGCATCCCGGGAGGCCGGTGGTGTGCCGTGCCTCACAGCGTGAACTCAACGGCGTGAACTCAACGGCGTGAACTCACAGCACGGAGCACCGGCTGGAGCGGGCCGGTGCCTCCTGCCTACCCGGGATGCGGATGCGGTCGCGCGCGGGTGTGCCGCGCAGGGCGGGGCGGTCGGTCGCGGTGGGTCAGGCGTGGCTGCCGAACAGCGAGCGCCGCAGTCGGCGCAGCGGCGCGAACAGCGACACCCGGGCACCCCGGTTGTTCTTCGCGCGCGCGTGATCGCGTGCGATCAGCTCCTGCATCAGCACCGTCGCGCCCTCGGCCTCCCGCTCCGGGACGGCCGGGCCGCCCAGCACCGCGAGATGGCGGTCGAGCCGCGCGCTGGACGCTCCGCTCCCGCAATGAATGGCAGGCACTCGGGGCCTGCTGCGTACTGTTATCTGCTCCATGTCACTCCCCACCCGTTCGAGGGCACCCGCCCCGGGCAGAGTAACCCTACCTCCCCGAGCCGTCACCTGCGCATCCCAGGTTCCTGATTCACCACCACGTCAAGGGTGTTGACGCCCATACAGTGAAGATCGGCCCCGGTGAGAGCCCCTTTGCCATTCGTGACAAATTACGGAACGCGCCAAGCCATTCGGCCCTCCGCCCCGAATAGCCGCATGAAGGAACATCCGGCAAGGTGCGAAGGACCGACACGATGACCGCAATCACCAGGAGCTTGGCCGGGCTCGTCTGCTGCTCGCTGGCCGCGGGCGCGCTCACGGCCGCCGGCGTCGCGGCGCTACAGCCGCAGACCGCGGCAGCCTCCAGCCACCGGGAGGCGCCGCTGATCTCGGGGCAGCCGCAGTACGACGCGACGGACGTGTACGCGTTCCAGAGCCCGGACAAGTCGGACACGACCACCCTGGTCACGAACTTCCTGCCGTTCCAGGACCCGGCCGGCGGCCCGAACTTCTACAAGTTCGGCACGGACGCCCGGTACGACCTGCACGTCGACAACGACGGCGACGGCCAGGGCGATCTGCTCTTCCGCTGGACGTTCGAGGACCACGTGAAGAACGGGGACACGTTCCTCTACAACACCGGCCCGGTCGAATCGCTCGACGACCCGGACCTCAACTTCACCCAGAGCTACGACCTCGAGGTCATCAAGCTCAAGAACCAGCGGGCCGTCGCCCGGGCCAAGCTCGCCGACGACCTGCCGGTCGCCCCGTCGAACGTCGGCAAGGCGTCCATGCCCGACTACAAGAAGCTCCGCGACCAAGCGGTCCAGAAGATCGGCTACAGCGGCGGCTCGACCAGCTTCGCCGGTCAGGCCGACGACCCGTTCTTCGCCGACCTGCGGGTCTTCGACCTGCTCTACGGCGGCGACATGTCCGAGGTCGGCAACGACACCCTCAAGGGGTACAACGTCCAGTCCCTGGCCCTCCAGGTGCCGACCAAGGCGCTCACCGAGTCCGACGACCAGCCGGTGATCGGCGTCTGGTCCACCGTCCACCGCAGGAGCGCGGAAGGCGACTGGGCCCAGGTCTCCCGGCTCGGCAACCCGCTGGTCAACGAGGTGGTCCTGCCGCGCAAGGACAAGGACAAGTTCAACGCCTCGGCCCCGTGGGACGACGGCCAGTTCCTGAAGTCCGTCACGGAGCCCGAACTGCCCAAGCTGATCGAGCAGATCTACAAGATCGAGGCCCCGGACACCCCGCGTGACGACCTCGTGCAGGTCTTCCTGACCGGCGTGCCCAAGCTCAACCAGCCGCCGCACGTCCGCCCCTCCGAGATGCTGCGCCTCAACACCTCCATCAAGCCCGCCAAGGACCCCAAGCGGCTCGGTGTACTCGACGGTGACAACGCCGGGTTCCCCAACGGACGGCGTCCGCTCGACGACGTGCTCGACATCTCGCTCCAAGCCGTGGAGGGCGAACTCCTCGGCAAGAAGAACGACCTGGGCGACGCGGTCGACAAGAACGACCAGGAGTTCTACGGCGCCTTCCCGTTCCTGGCGCTGCCCAGCTCCGGTTCGGACGCCAAGGCCGTCTCCAAGAGCGCCGGTTCGTCCCTGCTGGAAGGCGGCTCGGGCATCGGCGGCTCCTCCGAGGACACCATGGTGCTCGCCGGATCCGCGGCGAGCGGCGGCGGCGCCGTCCTGCTGGTGGGCCTCGGCCTCATGTGGTGGCGCAAGTCGCGCCGTCCCGCCCGCGCACGCAGGCACTGACCCGCGCCAGTCTCCTCTCGCGCCACCCCGCGGGCGCGGTCCCGCCCCTCGCACACTCCCCGTCGTGCGGGACCGCGCCCCCTCTCTCCCCTGTTATGCCTGTTACGGCGAAAGGCAGCTGTCACCCATGGCTCTCCGGCCACCCCTCCCCCGCACGGTCCGCACGGCGGCCGTCGTCTGCACCCTCGCGGTGGGTCTGACCGCCGCCTCGTCCGTACTCAGTGGAACCCCCGCCGACCAGCCCGCCGGACCGGTGTCGCTGCGCGCCGCCGGGGCTCCGGCGTCGCTCCAGCAGGTCTCGGCCGACGGCCTCGCCGGACGGATCAGCGCCCTCCAGAAGCATCTGCGCGCCCAGCCGAAGGACGCCTCCGGCTGGTCCGGGCTCGGCGCCGCCTACATCGAACAGGCCCGCACCACCGGCGACCCCACCCGCTATCCGCAGGCGGAGAAGACCTTCGCCCGCTCGCTCGCCGTCCAGCCGCGCGACAACGACGAGGCGCTCGCCGGGCGCGCCTCCCTCGCCGCCGCCCGGCACGACTTCCCGAGCGCGCTGCGGGACGCCGACAAGGCCCTGAAGATCAACTCCTACAGCCAGTCGGCGATGGCCGTCCGGATCGACGCCCTGGTGGAGCTGGGCCGTTACAAGGACGCGTCCGCCGCCGCCGAGCACGCCGACTCGGTGCGGCCCGGCATCCCCATCTTCACCCGGCTCGCCTACGTCAAGGAGCTGCGCGGCGATCCGAAGGGCGCGCGCGAGGTCCTGGACCGCGCGCGGGAGTCCGCGACCTCGCCCAGCGACATCGCCTACGTCTCCACCTCGCTCGGCCAACTCGCCTTCGGCCAGGGCCGGTACGACGCGGCGCGGAGCGCCTTCCGCACCGCCCTGCGCGCCGCGCCCGGCTATCTCCCGGCCCTGGAGTACCGCGGCCGCACCGCAGCCGCCGAGGGCCGCTTCGGGGCCGCCGTACGCGACCTCGAAGAGGTCGTACGGAGCTCCCCGCTGCCCGCGCAGCTGGCGGCGCTGGGCGAGGCGTACGAGGCGCGTGGCGACGGCAAGAAGGACGCCGAGAAGGCGAAGCAGCAGTACGCGGTGGTCGACACCTGGATCACCCTGGCCCGCGCGAACGGAGTGGCGACCGACCTCGACAGCGCCCTCGTCGCGGCCGACCACGGCGACGTCGAGGAGGCCCTGAAGGCGGCCCGCGCCGAATGGGACCGACGGCAGACCGTGCACACCGCCGACGCCCTGGCCTGGGCCCTGCACCGCAACGGCAAGGACCGCGAGGCCCTCACCGCCGCCAAGCGCGCCGCCGAACCGGGCTACCGCAACGCGGCCTTCCTCTACCACCGGGGCATGATCGAGAAGTCCCTCGGCGACGACGAGTCCGCCCGCGACCACCTCGCCGCGGCCCTCGACCTCAACCCGGGCTTCTCCCCGACGGGCGCGCGCGACGCGAAGGCGGCCCTGAAGCAGCTGGGCGGTGCGCGATGACCTCTCCCCACNCCGGGCTTCTCCCCGACGGGCGCGCGCGACGCGAAGGCGGCCCTGAAGCAGCTGGGCGGTGCGCGATGACCTCTCCCCACCCCGCCCCTCCCCGCCCCGGGGGCAAGCCCCCGACCCCCCACGGGGGCTCCGCCCCCACACCCCCGCCGGGACTCCGCCCCCGGCCCCCGGCCCGGGACCAGACGATGCCTGAGGCAGCACACCCCGCCCCGACGAAAGCTGAGCCGGCGCACGCCGCTCCGAGAACGGAGCCCGGCGCAAAGCCCCGCACCCACGGCCCGGGGCAGCCCGCAGGGCTCGAGACAGAGCGCCCCACCCCCGGAACGGGGCCCACGGCGGCATCGGGGCCGGAGCACCCGGCAGGACCCACGGAGAAGCACCCCGCAGGGGCAGCGCCGAAGCACCCCGCAGAGAGCGGGACAGAGCAACCGGCGAGCCGGGCGAAGGCCACCGCCGAACCCGGGGCGAACCCCACGACCAGGCCCGAGACGGAAGGCCCGGGGCAGCCCACAGCCGAGGCAGCGGCAGGGCCCGGGGCGGAGCCCACGACAGAGTCCCGGTCGAAGCCCACGACCGGGCCCAAGGCGGAGCACCCGACGCAGTCCTGGGCGAAGCCCACAGCCAAGCCCACGGCGGAGTCCGGGGCGCAGCCCCGAGCCGAGTCCGGGGCGCAGCACCCGGCGGGGTCCGGGGCGGAACGCCCGGCGCAGCCCATGGCCGGGCCGGAGGCGAACCCCCGGGCGGAGACCGGGGCCCAGCACCCGGCGGAGTCCGGGGCGCAGCCCACGGCCGGGGTCGGGGCGAAGCGCACGGCTCGGGGCTGGGCGAAGTCCACGACCGGGTCCGGGGCGGAACGCCCGGCTGGGGTCAGGGCGGAACGCCCGGCGCAGCCCATAGCCGAGGCCGCGGCGGGGGCCGGGGCGGAGCCCCGGGTTCGAGGAGCGGCGGGGGCCGGGGCA
>NZ_RIBZ01000166.1:0-2024 GCF_003721215.1 Streptomyces botrytidirepellens | reverse complement strand
CCCGGCCCGCACCGCGCACCTGCACCCGCGTCGCCCGCCGGGCGGCGAGCAGCCGCGCCGCCGCGCCCGGCTCCGGATGCAGCACCGACAGCGCCGCCGCGTCCGGCCGCAGCCGGTCGAGGGCCGCTGTGGGGCCGCTCGCTGTGGCCGCGGGCTTGCCGCCGGGTCTCGTATCGTCCAGCAGCCCGGCGGCCGTGAGTCTGTCCAGCAGCTCATCGGCCCGCTCCTCCGGCAGCCCGAGGGCCTGGGCCTCCTGCCGCAGCAGGGGCAGCCCGCGGGTGCCGTCGAGCAGCTCCAGAAAGCTGCCCGTCGCCGTGTCCAGCGGGCCCACCACCACCGCATGCGCCCGGGCCACCCCGAACTGCACCGTGTCCCGACTCCGCCAGGCGCGCCGCAGCGCGGGCTTGAGCATGGGATGCATCGCCGTCCCCCTTCGTCGATGTGCCACAGGTGTCGAACCTGCCGCACGCACCGGTGCCGCATCGCCTCGTCGAACGGTTCTCAGCATGCGCCCCGCCGCCCACCCGCCGCCGAAAGTTATCCACAGGCTGTGTTGATAGTCGTACAAGCGGTGCACGCCGAGGGGTGGACCGCCCCGCAACCGCGGGCGAGGGCAGGACTTCCCCGGCTGCCAGCGGGTAACGTCGGGGCGTGCCCGCCGATCCTTCCCCGCGCACCGCCCCGACCCCTTCGAGTCCGCCGAGTCCGCCGAGTCCGCAGAACCGAGGCTCGGGCACGAGCGCGGTCGAGGTCCGCCGGAGTTCGCGTCGGCGCAGGACCGTCTCCGCGTACCGCGAGGGCGACCGCACCATCGTCCTCATCCCCGCCCGGATGTCCGAAGCGGAGGAACAGCGCTGGGTCGGCGTGATGCTGGACAAGCTCGCGGCGCAGGAGAGCAAGCGCATGCTGGGCGACACGGAGCTGGCGGCGCGCGCGGAGTGGCTGTCCGAGCAGTATCTGGGGGGCCGGGCCCGCCCCGCCTCGGTCCGCTGGGTCACCAACCAGAACACCCGCTGGGGGTCGTGCACTCCGGCCGAGGGCAGCATCCGGCTCTCCCACCGGCTCAAGGGCATGCCGGAGTACGTGGTGGACTACGTCCTCGTCCATGAGCTGGCCCATCTGCTGGTGCCCGGTCNCGTCCTCGTCCATGAGCTGGCCCATCTGCTGGTGCCCGGTCACGGCCGCCGCTTCTGGGAGCTTCTGGAGGCGTATCCGCGCACCGAGCGGGCCCGGGGTTATCTGGAGGGGGTGGTGGCCGCCGGGCGGCTGCCGCATCTGCCGGGCGCCGGAAGCGGAACGGACCCCGGCTGAGGAACCACACGGCGCTCCCCGGCGTCGTTTTTTGTCGGCGGCAGCGGCTAGCCTGGCGCAAAAGCATTCACCGGTTCGGGATGGGGGACGGTCGTTACGTATGGCCAGGGAATTCCAGCGCGGCCACAAGGCCAAGATCAGCGACCTGACGGCCGGGAGGGATCTGTACGTCGGCGTGCAGATCGCCGGGCCCGGGCTGAGCTTCGACATCAGCTGCTTCGGCCTCGACGCGGACGAACGGCTCTCGGACGACCGCTACTTCATCTTCTTCAACCAGCCCAAATCGCCTGAAGAAGCGATACAGCAGCTGGGTGCGCAGGCCGGTGACACCGAGTCGTTCCGGGTCACGCTCGACAGCATTCCGCCGACCATCCAGAAGCTCTCCTTCACCGCGACCATCGACGGCGCGGGCCAGATGTCCCAGGTCGGCCCCGGTTACATCCGGATCGTCGCGGGCGGCGAGGAAGTGGCCCGGTACGCCTTCGACGGTACGGAGTTCAGCACCGAGCGCGCGGTGATGCTGGGCGACTTCTACCTCAAGGACGTCTGGCGCTTCGCCGCCGTCGGGCAGGGCTTCGACGGCGGACTCGAGGCGCTGCTCAAGAACTTCGGCGGCGAGGTCGCCGAGGAGGAGCCCGCGCCCGCACCGGCGCCCGCGCAGGGCGGTGCGCCCGGTTTCGCGCCGCCCGCCCAGGCGGCCCCCGCACCGGGCT
>NZ_RIBZ01000170.1:0-16166 GCF_003721215.1 Streptomyces botrytidirepellens | reverse complement strand
GTCCGGGTCGGGGACGGGCGCCGCGCCCCGGACCCGGCGGCGGGCGCGGCTGGCGAGCTGACGGGCCGCGGCCGGGGTGCGGCCGACGATGGGCGCGATCTCGTCGAACGGCACGCCGAACAGATCGTGCAGCACGAACGCCAGCCGCTCGGCGGGAGCCAGCGCCTCGAGGACGACCAGCAGGGCGAGGCCGACCGAGTCGGCGAGCAGCGCCTGGTCCTCCGGGTCGACCCCGCCCGCACCGCTGAGGACCGGGTCCGGCACATGTGCCCCGAGGGGCTCCTCCCGCCGGGCGGTGCGCGTGCGCAGCATGTCGAGGCACACACGGCCGACGACGCTCGTCAGCCATCCGCCCAGGTTCGTCACCTCGCTGGTGTCGGAGCGGCTGAACCTCAGCCACGCCTCCTGGACGGCGTCGTCGGCTTCGCTGAGCGAGCCGAGCATGCGGTAGGCCACCGCCCGCAGATGGCCGCGGTGTGCCTCGAAGGTCTCCGCCAGGAACGCGTTTCCGCCCATCGGCCCTCGCCCTCTCTCCTCGTCCGTGTCATCAGAACACTGACGTACCGGCCGCTGCCGATGTGACAGCGCGGGCGGGAGACGGGGCGGGGCGGACACCGGCGCCGGCCGGTACGCCCGTTCGGCCCCTCAGCCCTTGACGCGCCGCGGCCCCCTCACTACATAACTTGGGAGCGCTCCCAAGACGTTCGCAGTCCACTATTGTCATGACCCGGGCAAACCACCCCGGACCGACCGCTCCCCCACCAGGAGTCGCCCATGCGTAGGACCGTCCCCACCGGCGCCACCGCCCCTCGCGTCGTGGCCGTCGTGTTCGCGGCCATCACCGCCCTGCTGCTGTCGCTGCCCTCCCTCGCGCCACCCGCCCGCGCCGCCACGGCGGGATTACAGGCCACGCACGGATTACGCGCCGCGGGCGGATCACACGCCGCGAGCGGATTACATGTCGCGGGCGGCAAGCTGGTCGAAGGCAACGGCACCCCGTTCGTGATGCGCGGCGTCAACCACGCCCACACCTGGTACGCCACCCGGACCACCCAGGCGCTCGCCGACATCAAGGCACTGGGCGCCAACACCGTGCGGGTGGTGCTGTCCACCGGGGACCGCTGGACCAAGAACGACACCGCCGATGTGGCGAACGTCGTCGCGCAGTGCAAGCGCAACCGGCTCATCTGCGTGCTCGAAGCCCACGACACCACCGGTTACGGCGAGCAGGGCGGCGCCATCCCCCTCTCCCGCGCCGCGGACTACTGGATCAGCGTGCGCTCCGCCCTCGCGGGCCAGGAGAGCTACGTCGTCGTCAACCTCGGCAACGAGCCGTACGGAAACACCAACGCCACCGCGTGGACCGCCGACACCAAGGCCGCCATCCAGAAGCTGCGCACCGCCGGAATCCATCACGCCCTGATGGCCGACGCCCCCAACTGGGGCCAGGACTGGAGCTTCACCATGCGCGACAACGCGGCCTCCGTCCTGGCCGCCGACCCGGACCGCAACACCGTGTTCTCCGTCCACACGTACGGAGTCTTCGACACCGCAGCCGAGGTCAAGGACTACCTCACCCGTTTCGTCAACGCCAAACTGCCGCTCGTCGTGGGCGAGTTCGGCCACAACCACTCCGACGGCAACCCCGATGAGGACGCCATCATGGCGAACGCCCGGACGCTCGGCGTCGGCTATCTGGGCTGGTCCTGGAGCGGCAACAGCGGCGGGGTCGAATACCTCGACATGGCCACCGGGTTCAACGCCGCGTCGCTCACCACCTGGGGGCAGCGGATCTTCAAGGGTGCGAACGGCATCGGGTCCACGTCCAGAGAAGCCACGGTCTACCGCTCCTAGAAGGGCCCCACCATGCCCAAGTCCTCTTTCCCTTCCACCGCCCGCACCGCCGCCGCCCTGCTGGCCGGAGCGCTGCTGTTCGTCGCCGCGCCCACCACCCAGGCCGCCGTGGCCGCGCCCTCGGCCGTCCACGTCAACCAGCTCGGTTATCTGCCGGACGGCCCCAAGCGCGCCACCGTCGTCACCGCGAGCACCACCGCCCTGCCGTGGCAACTGCGCGACGCGTCCGGCGGGACGGCCGCCTCCGGCACCACCACCGCGGGTGGCGCCGACGCCGCCTCCGGCGACTCCACCCAGCTGGTGGACTTCTCCTCGTACCGGGGAACGGGCACCGGCTACACCCTCACCGTGGACGGCCGCACCAGCCACCCGTTCGACATCCGCGCGGGCCTGTACGACGGGCTGCGCGCCGACGCGATGTCCTTCTTCTACCAGCAGCGCAGCGGCACACCCATCGAGGCGCGGCTCGCCGGAGCGGCGTACGCGCGCCCGGCCGGCCACCTCGGTGTCGCGCCCAACCAGGGTGACACCAGCGTGCCGTGCCAGCCCGGCGTGTGCGACTACGCGCGCGATGTCCGCGGTGGCTGGTACGACGCCGGTGACCAGGGCAAGTACGTGGTCAACGGGGGCATCGCCGCCTGGCAGCTGGTGAACTCCTTCGAGCGCGCCCGGCGGGCGGGCCACGCCGCGGCGCTCGGCGACTCCACCCTGCGCGTGCCCGAGCGGGGCAACAAGGTGCCCGACGTCCTCGACGAGGGGCGCTGGGAGCTGGAGTTCCTGATGCGGATGCAGATCCCGGACGGGAAACCGCTCGCGGGCATGGCCTTCCACAAGATCCATGACGCGGCCTGGACCGGTCTGCCCACCCGCCCCGAACAGGACTCCCAGCCGCGCGAACTCCACCCCGCGTCCACCGCCGCCACGCTCAACCTGGCGGCCACGGCGGCCCAGTGCGCACGGGTCTACGCCCCCTACGACGCGGCCTTCGCCGCACGCTGCCTCGCCTCCGCACGCCGCGCGTGGACCGCCGCCCAGGCCCACCCCGACCGGCTCGCCCCGGACTCCGACGGCACGGGCGGCGGCGCGTACGGGGACACCCGGGTCGGCGACGAGTTCTACTGGGCGGCCGCCGAGCTGTACGCCACCACCAAGGAGAGCCGCTACCGGGACGCGGTGACCGCCTCGCCCTTCCACACCGCGGACGTCTTCACCGCAGCCGGTTTCGCCTGGCACGACACCGCCGCCCTCGGCCGCATCACCCTGGCCACCGTCCCGAACGGCCTGCCCGCCACCGACCTCACCCGCGTCCGCGCCTCCGTGGTGTCCGCCGCCGACGGCTACCTGGCCACCATGGGCCGCCAGGGATATGCCGTCCCCCTGACCACCGACGGCTACGTCTGGGGCTCCAACGGCCAAGTGGCCAACAACGCGAGCGTCATCGCCGTCGCCCACGAACTCACCCGGCAACCCCGCTACCGCACCGGCGCCCTGGAAGCCCTGGACTACCTGCTCGGCCGCAACGTACTCGGCCAGTCCTACATCACCGGCTACGGCGACCACACCGCCCTCAACCAGCACCACCGCTTCTGGGCCCACCAGTACGACGCCTCCCTCCCGAACCCACCCGCAGGCTCCTTCGCAGGCGGCCCGAACGCGGCCCTCCAGGATCCGGTGGCCCAGGAGAAACTGGCGGGCTGCAAGCCCGCGAAGTGCTACATCGACGACATCGGCTCGTACTCCACCAACGAGGTGGCGATCAACTGGAACGCCCCGCTGGCCTGGCTGGTGGCATTCGCCGCCGAGCGCTGAGCTTGATCTTCACATGGCTCCAGTGACACATCCAGGCGCCATTGGGTGCGCCCCGCCCGGGCGCCCCGCGCTGTCCGCCCCAAGGGGGCCTGCGGCGCGGGGCGTACCGGGCGGGGTCGCAGGTCAGAGGACGGAGACCAGGAGCGATACCGCCGACTCCTGGCGGCCGATCGACGCCGTGTCGAACGGTCCAGCCCAGTGTTGTCCGTACTGGTCGGCGCTGTTCCGGGCTTTGGCGTACGCGGAGTTCGCCTGCGCTTGGAGGTAGCTTCGGTAGGGATGCCCGGGGAGGGCGTTGTCGAGTTCGCCGAGGTTGCGCGCGAAGATGCCCTTGAAGGCCGTCCCGTCGAATTCGCAGTTCCCGGTTGCCTCGCAGGGTTCGGTGAGGATGCCCTTCGGCGAGAGCAGCGGGCTGGCGATCACGGCATCGGCGATCTGCCGCGCCGTGGTGAGCATGGCCTTCTGACCGGTGGCCTTGTACAGCTCGACGAGGCCGCCCAGGACCACCCCCTGGTTGTAGGTCCACGTGGTCCCGCCGTTATTGGCGCAGCCACCGCTCTGCGTGTTCAGGCCGTCGTTGACGAGGTGATCGTTATTGATCATCCCGCTGTTCTTGAACCAGTTCCACGCTTCGAGGGCGTGGTTCAGGTACACCTTGTCGCCGGGGATCCGGTTGTGCAGGGATGCGGCGAGCTTGATGTACAGCTCGATGCTGATCGCGTTCTTGTAGGTCTTGCTCGGGATGTCNCAGCTCGATGCTGATCGCGTTCTTGTAGGTCTTGCTCGGGATGTCCCACCAAATGCCGCCGCCACAGGTGTCGTCCCAGTAGTCGCGCATGTAGGTCTCGTCCAGCTGGGCGATGTTGAGGTACTGCTTGTCGCGCGTCAGGTCGTACATGCGGGTCATGGCCAGCGCCCACCAGCCGGTGTCGTCGGTGGAGTCGGCCCTGAACTCACCGCCGCCCTGGGGCCACCATTCCAAGGGCTTCCGCTGTTCGGCGATGGTGTTCTTGACCTCGGGCAGATACTTCCGCGAGCCGGTCCTGGTCATGTAGTCCAGCAGCGCCTGGAGGGCGTTCCCCGACTGCCACCAGGGAGCTTCGGGATTCCAGCGGCCGGTCTCCTGGTCATAGAAGCCCATCATCGCGTCGACGGCTGCGGAGGCCTTGGCGCGTGCGGTGGGGGCGGCCTGAGCAGCGCCCTGGGCTGGTATGGCGGTCGCGAGTAGGGACAGGACCACACCGCAGGCGGCGACGACCGCGGTGGTCCATGTTCTTCGGGCCCGTCTGTGCATGTCGGGAACTCCTTGTGTGGTGAGGGGGCACTGCTCCTTGGGGGGGTGGGAGGAGAGAGGGCGGCGCGGGTGCGGCTTTCAGGGGCGGCGGGCGGGTGGATCACGCCCGGACGGCTGGGGCGGCCTCATGCGGTGATCACCTTGCCGCCCGCCTGCTGGAAGGACTCCAGCGTCCGGGGGTCGGCGCCGGCGGTGGTGACGAGGACGTCGATGTCGGAGAGCGAGCACAGGCGCAGGCTGCCCGTGCCGGGGAACTTGGTCTCGGTGGCCACCAGCACCACGGTGTCGGCGACCTCGATCATGGCCTGCTTGATGGGCGCCTCGACGGCCATGTTGTCCACGACGTGACCGCTGGCGCGCACACCCGTACAGCTCAGGAACAGCAGGTCAGCGCTGATCTGCCGCAGGGCCGTCTCAGTGAGCGAGCCGACCATGGACTGGTAGTTGCGGCGCAGTACGCCGCCGAGCATGACCAGCCGTACGGTGTCGTCGTCCCGCAGTTCGTCCAGTACGGCCACATTGCTGGTGATCACGGTGACCGGGCGTCCGCGCAGCCGACGGGCGATCATGGCGGTGCTGGTGCCGATGTCCAGGACGACCACGCTTTCGTCCACGACGAGTTCGGCAGCGCGCGTGGCCATGGCTTCCTTCATCGCCATGTCGTGTGATGCCGAGACGTCGAACGGCTCCTCGTCGTCGATTTTCTCCGCTGCGGCCTCCGCGCTGGCACGCAGCGACAGGGCGGCGCCGCCGTAGGTGCGTATGAGCTCGCCGTCACGGTCGAGCAGCGTCAGGTCGCGGCGGATCGTCGACTCGCTGACCTGGAGCTGCTCGGCCAGCTCGCGCACAGAGGCCACCCCTCCCGTCATCCGGAGAGATTTCACGATCTTGGCGTGCCGTTTACTCGAAGTCACGCGCTGAAAGTAGCACCGCTTGACTGACTTCAGTCACTGAGAAAAGTAAACAAGTGCTTTACTGGCTGACTCTTGCCATAAGCGGATCCTCCTGCTCATAGTTGAGCACCTTGATGGCGACGCGCGGCGTGCCCTGCGTCAGCACCCCTGTCTTCGTCGGAACTCGCGTCGGCTCTTCCCCCCCCCCTGAAGAGGTCCCGACCGGCGCGGGCGGCGACTCCTCGGCATCCCGCCCCCGCTTCCCACACCCCGCTTCCCACGCCCCTCTTCGCACACCCCGCTTCCCATCACCGCGGGCGAGATCACAGGAGAACCACCCATGAGCGACAAAACACGTTATCGTCGCCTCGTCGCGGCCGCGCTCACCGCCGCGTGTCTGACCGCTGCGGCGGCCTGCGCACCGGGCGGCGACAGTGGTTCGTCGAAGAGCCCGGGCAGCGCGAGCCCGGGCTCCACCGACCCGGCCAAGGCCGGCAAGGTCACGCTCACCGTGTGGGACCAGAACACCGATGCCGGCACCGACGCCTCGACCAAGGCGCTGAACGCGGCGTTCATGAAGAAGTACCCGAACGTCACCATCAAGCGCGTCTCCCGGTCCTTCTCCGACCTCAAGACGACCCTCAAGCTCGCCCTGTCCTCCGCCAACCCGCCGGACGCCATCCAGGCCAACCAGGGCTACCCCGACATGGGCGCCTTCGTGAAGGCCAAGCTGCTGCGGCCCGTCGACCCCTACGCCAAGGTCTACGGCTGGGACACCGCTTACCCCCGGCAACTGCTCGACCTCAACAAATTCTCGGCCGACGGCAAGACCTGGAAGACCGGCAACCTGTACGGCGTATCCCAGACCGGCGAGATCATCGGCGTCTACTACAACAAGGCCAAGCTGAAGTCCCTCGGCATAGCGCCCCCGACCACACTCGCCGACTTCCAAAGCGCGCTCGCGAAGTCCAAGGCATCCGGCCTGCTGCCCGTCTCCTACGGCGACTCCGACAAGAGCCCGGGCATCCACCTCTTCGGAGTCGTACAGGCCCTGACCGCGGGCAAGGCCGAGGTCCGCAATCTCGTCTTCGACCAGGGCAAGGCCAAGTGGACCGGCTCCGGCACCGTGAAGGCCGCCCGAATCCTCCAGCAGTGGGCCAGGAAGGGCTATCTGACCTCCGGATTCAACGGCCAGAGCTCCGACCAGGCCGCCTCCGCCTTCGCCGCGGGCAAGTCCGCCTTCCTGGTGGACGGCACCTGGCAGCAGGCCACCCTCGCGCAGAAGATGGGCGCCGGAAAGGTCGGCTTCACCGCACTGGCCCCGTCCTCCGGCGCGACCCCGCTCACCCAGGGCGGCGAGGGGCTGGCATGGGCGGTCACGTCCAAGTCGCGGCACCCCGATGTGGCCGCCGCCTACATCAACTTCCTGGTCGACGCAGGCGGCATGAAGGTCTCCGCGGACAAGGGCAACCTCCCGGCGCTGCCGCCCCCGTCATGGAAGCCCGCCGAGGGCACGGTCCATGCCGACATCCTGAAGGGGTGGAAGGCCGTCAGCCAGAAGGACGGACTGCTGCCGTACCTCGACTACTCCACCCCGACCTTCTACGACACCCTCACCGCCGCTGTACAGGAAGTCACGGCAGGCCAGCTGAGCCCGGCGAAGTTCGGCGAGAAACTCCAGTCCGACTACTCCACCTTCCAGCAGAGCAGGTAGGTCCGCGACCGGAAACGAAAGCCATGGCTGTCACCACGTCCCGCTCACCCGCGCACAAGCGTCCGGCCGAAGCACCCCGACGGCGCCCGGCCGGGCGCCGCAGCCGGATCCAGGCGAAGGGATACCTCTACCTCCTGCCCGCCTTCACCGTCCTCGCTGCCTTCTTGCTGGTCCCGCTCGGGCAGCTGGTCCAGATTTCCCTGTACCACTGGGACGGCCTGTCCGGCTCGACCTGGGCCGGTCTCGCCAATTACACCGAGATCGCGCGGAGCCCGCAGCTGCGCGCGAGCTTCGTCCACTCCCTGGTGCTCATCCTTTTCTACGCCGTCATCCCGACCGCGCTGGCACTGATGCTGGCAGGGGTGACCACCCGCGCGGCACGGCTGCGCGGAGCGTCCTTCTTCCGTGCCGTGATCTTCCTGCCCCAGATCGTCGCCATGGTCGTCACCGCCACCGCGTGGACGGCCATCTACGCGCCCGACGGCGTGCTCAACACCCTGCTGCGGGCCATCGGCCTGAAGTCGGTCACCCGCGCCTGGCTCGGCGATTTCGGCACCGCCCTGCCGGCCGTCGGCCTCATCGGCACCTGGCTGGAGATCGGCCTGTGCCTCGTGCTGTTCGTCTCCGGGATCGGCCAGATCCCGCGCGAACTCTACGAGGCCGCCAAGGTGGACGGCGCCGGAGCGGTCCGGGAGTTCCTCGCCGTCACGCTGCCCGGACTGCGCGGCCAGATCACCGTGGCGCTCACCCTCACCGTCATCGCCGCGCTGCGCACGTTCGACCTGGTGTACATCACCACCCACGGCGGCCCCGGCGACTCCACCAGCCTGCCCGCCTTCGAGGTGTACAACCGCGCCTTCAGCACCGGGCAGGTCGGCTCGGCCTGCGCCATCGCCGTGATCCTGACGCTCATCATCCTGCTGGTCACCTACGCGATAACCAAGCTCCAGCCGAAGGAGGACTGACCGGTGATCTCCCGGCGCGAACGCTCTCTCAGCTACGCGATCCTCATCCTCTTCGCGGCCGTCGCCACGCTGCCCCTCATCGGCGTACTGGCCTCCGCACTCGCTCCGCGCAGTCAGTCCTCCGCCTCGTTCAGCTGGCCGGACCGACTCGACTGGAGCAACTTCTCCGCGGCCTGGACCGAGGGGCACTTCGCCACCTACCTCGCGTCCAGCGTGCTGGTCACCGTGAGCGTGGTGCTGCTCACCGCGGCCTTGGCGATCCTGGCCGGTTACTCCTTCGCACACTTCACCTACCCATGCCGCTCCCTGCTCTTCTACACCACGCTGATCGGCCTGATGGTGCCTCCGGAGGCATTCGTCATCCCGCTCTACTTCGACCTGCGGTCCCTTGGTCTCACCGACTCGTACTGGTCGCTGATCCTTCCGCAGACCGCCCAGTCCCTGGCCTTCGGCATCTTCTGGATGCGCAACTTCTTCCGCTCGGTGCCGTCCAGTGTGATCGAGGCGGCCAGACTCGACGGGGCCTCGGACTGGCGGGTGCTGTGGCAGATCCTGGTGCCGGCCGGGCGTCCGGCGCTGCTCACGATGGCCATGCTCGTCTTCATGTGGACGTGGAACGAGTTCCTGCTCCCGCTCGTCATGATCACGAACGAAAGCAAGCGCACCGCGCCGCTCGGTCTGGCCTTCTTCCAGGGCGAGCACACCACCCAGTTCTCCCTGCTCGCCGCCGCGTCCGTGATCGTTGCCCTGCCGGTAGTGATCCTCTATGTGTTCCTCCAGCGGCATTTCATCTCGGGGATGCTGTCCGGGGCCGTGAAGGGATAGCCAACTGACGCGAATGCTCGGGTCGCCCCCAGGCCGCGCCCGCGGCGTATTGAACCGCAGGCAGTGCGTTCGGGCGCGGGGCGCGGGCCGACAGCAACTCGATCACTTCCCGCAGCCAGCAGCCATCAGCCGGCGGCGCACGGTGGACGCGGAGACGCTGTTGCCGCCTGCCATGCCGGAAAGCCGCTGGTCATGTCGGAGGACCGCCGGGTCACTCCGTTTCCCGCATGCGGAAGGCCATCAGGCTGATGCCCACGGGGACCGTGCCGGGCGAATGCGGTGGGCGTGCGGCGGCGTGGAGTTCGGCGGCGAGGTCGGCGAGCCGCTGCCGGGCGTCCTCCCAGACCTCCGGGTCCACCCACAGCTCGCCGTCCGCCGTCACGCCGCCACTGTCCGGATCCCGCCGGGCGGCGCGCTCCTGAAGGGTGTGCGCCAGAGCCGCGGCCAGCAGGGGCGTCCCGTCGCTCCGGTCGGACAGCGGTGAGCCGTGGACGGTGCGATAGCGACGCTCCCGGCCTCCGCGACGGGTGCGCTCCTCGGCCAGTTCGACCAATCCCGCCGCGTCCAGGCGCCGCAGGTGCTGGCTGGCCAGGGCGTGGGAGATGTCCAGCTCACGGGCGAGTTCGGCGGCTGACATCGGCCCGGGCCACATGAGCGTGAGCATCCGCAGCCGCACGGGGTGGGCCAGCGCCCTCAGGGCAGGGTCTGTATCGGTCACGCCGGTCAGTAAAGCGCACCCCGGGAGGCCTGGCGGCCTACTGCCAAGCAAATGATTGGGGGTAGGCTGCCGAAGCCACTGAAGCGCGAGCGCCCACGAAGGGGACGTGCATGGCCTGGGGCCTGGTCACGGTGCTACGGAACCGCAATGCTCGCTTCTACCTGACGGGTGTGATCGTCTCCGGGTTCGGCGACTCGGCCATGTCCCTGGCCGCCGGAGTGTGGGTCAAGGAACTCACCGGTTCCAGCAGCCTCGCGGCCCTGGTGAGCGTGTGCGTCTGGGCACCGGCCTTGATGGGACCGGTCATCGGCACACTGGCCGACCGGGTGCGGCGGCGCCCGCTGCTGATCGCCACCAGCCTCGTCCTGGCCGCCATCATGACGGCTCCGCTCGCCGTACGTTCCCGGGACGACGTCTGGCTGCTCTTCGCTGTGCTGACCCTGGTGGGAGTGGGCGCCGTTCTCACCGACGCGGCGGAAACCGCACTGGTGGCCTCCGCCGTCCCCGGCGAACTGCGCGGCGACTTCAACGGGTTGGTCCGTACGGCGATCGAGAGTACGAAGCTGCTCGGCCCGCTGGCGGGCGCAGCCCTGTTCACCGTGCTGGGTGGTCCCACGGTAGCCGCGTTGGACGCCGTCACCTTCGCCCTCGCCGCCCTCGCGTTCTGTCTGATCCGCGTACGCGAACCCGCGCCGACGAAACGTCCGGTACGAAACTGGTGGACTGAAACGGCAGTTGGGCTCTCCTGCCTGTGGCGGCACCGAACGCTGCGGCCGCTGGTGCTCGTCGGCGGCTGTGCCATGACGGCGTCCGGCCTGAGGAGTACCGCCACCTACGCGCTGATCGACACCGGATTGCACCGCCCCGCGGCCTTGGCGGGTGTGATCGCGCTGGTTCAAGGAATCGGATCGGTCATCAGTGGCCTGACAGCAGGGGCGTTACTTCGCCGCCTGTCCGCACGCCGCGTCTCGGCGATCGGGCTCACCATCTGCGCACTCGGCTCACTCGCCTGGGCCATTCCCTGGCTCCCCGTGGTCCTGGGCGGCAGCCTGGCGATGGGCCTCGGCCTGCCCTGGCCACTCATCAGCGCGATGACGTCCGTCCAAACGGAAACCCCGGGCCACCTGCTGGGACGGGTCGCGGCCTCCGCCAACACCCTCATCTTCGCGCCCACCGGGCTCGCACTCCTGCTGGGCACGGCCATGGTCGCCACCCTCGACTACCGCGTACAGCTCCTCTCAGCGGCCGCGCTCGCCCTGGGAGCGGCTGCACTGCTGGTGGGCACGGACTTCGCCACCCGATTCAAAGGTCCATCCAACGCGGGGACCGGGCCGTCGACCGACGCCGCATCACGCACGGTCGCGCGAGACGACGCCGGTCGGTGACCTCTCCCGGTCAGCGGGGCAGCTGGGCCTCGATCGCCTCGACGACCTCCGCCGCCTCCGGCTCGGTCCGCGGCCGGAAGCGGCCGACCACCTGGCCCTGGGGCGAGAGCAGGAACTTCTCGAAGTTCCACTGCACGTCCCCGGCCTCCCCCGCCGCGTCCGGGGTCCGAGTCAGCTCGGCGTAGAGCGGATGCCGCTGCTCGCCGTTGACGTCGATCTTCTCCAGCAGCGGGAAGGAGACGCCGTACGTGGTCGAGCAGAACGTCTCGATCTCCTCCGCCGTCCCCGGCTCCTGCCCCGCGAACTGGTTGCACGGAACCCCCAGCACGGTGAACCCTCGCCCGGCGTATCGCTGCTGCAACCTCTCCAGCCCCTCGTACTGCGGCGTCAGCCCGCACTTGGACGCCACATTGACCACCAGCACCGCGGCGCCCTGATGCGAGCCGAGCGTGGTCGGCTCGCCGGACAGGGTGCGCAGGGGAATGTCGTACAGACTCATCGCGGATCCCACCTTCGTCGTTCGACCGATGCGGCCAATCTATGCGATCACGGAGTCACGGACCCGGATCACAACTTGACCACGACTTACACACAAACTTTTCACTTTTCAATTACCGCGGTTATGGTCAGCTCCTCGAGTTTCACTCAAGGGGGGACTATGTCCTGGAATAACCGCCCAACACCGCCACCTCCGGGCCTCGCGCCCAGTCGGCCGAGATGGGCCCGTAAGCGCGTCGCCATACCGGCCGCGGCCGCGCTGCTGTTCGTCGGCATGGGCATGGGCTCGACGGACGGGGAGGACGCCAAGGCGGCAAGCCGGGCCAAACCCGCACCCACGGTGACGGTGACGGTCACCGCGAAGCCCGCCCAGGTCAAGCACAAGGCCGAGCCCACGCCGACCGTCACGGTCACCAGGACCGTCACGGCCAAGCCCGAGCCGAAGGCCACGCCGAAGCCGCAGGTGACGCGGAGCGCCGAAGCGCCCGTCGACGCCTCGTCGTCCGGGTCAGGGTCAAGGTCTTCTGGATCCGGGTCCTCCGGGTCCGGGGGCGGGGACTCGGCTTCCGGGGGGACCGGCGGGGGTGGGGCCACGGCCTTGTGTGAGGACGGGACGCTTTCGTACGCCGCGCACCATCAGGGTGCCTGCTCGCATCACGGCGGGGTCGCCGTCTTCTACCGGTGACACGGCGACGGGGCGCGCCGATGTGGCGCGCCCCGTCGGCGTAGCGGCCCGCCGGGCTACTCCGGCGGGGTGGGGGTGTCGTGGTTGCGGTACATCGCCTGGATGTCGAGTTCCAGCTTGACCGTCGGGCCGACGACGGCGATGCCGCGGGCGAGCATGTTTCGCCAGTTCAGCGTGTAGTCCTCGCGGTGGAGTTCGGCGGTGGCGTGGGCCGCGCAGCGGAGTTCCTGTTCGTAGCCGCCGTTCACCGCGCCGAGGTAGGTGGTGTCCAGGGTGACGGAGCGGCTGACGCCGTGCATCGTCAGGGGGCCCTGGATGCTCCACTTCGAGCCACTGCGCCAGGTGAACTTGCTGCTGGCGAAGTGTATGTCCGGGAAGTTCTCGACGTCGAGGAAGTCCGCCGAGCGCAGGTGGTTGTCCCGGGTGTTGTTGCCGGTGGAGATGCTGGAGGCGTCGATGAGGACCTCGACGCGGGAGTCCTCGATGCGCTCGGCGACGTGGATGCCACCGCGGAAGCGGGTGAAGCGGCCGTGCACGTTGGCCATGCCGACGTGGCGGGCGATGAAGCGGATGGCGGTGTGCGGGGGGTCGAACAGCCAGGTGCCGGGCGGGGGAAGTTCGAGCTGCTGCGAGGGCTGCATCGGGATGCGCAGGGGGTCGGCGCATTCGCCCGGCCTGACCTCGGTGGTGAGGCGATGGGGGGTCAGGCCGCTGCCGGTGAGCAGTACGGAGTACTCGCCCGGCTCCAGGGTGGCGACGAACAGCCCGTGCGGGTCCGTGGTGGCCTTGACCGCCTGCTTGCCCGCGCCGCGGGTCGCGGTGATGGTGACCTCGACACCGCCCAGCGGCTCGCCGACGGGGTCCAGGACCTCGCAGCTGAAGGCACCGGCGCCGACGGGCATGGGGAGGCGGAGACCCGATCCACGGTTCGGGCGCTTGGTTCGCATGCGCCGGAGCAGTGCGAGGGGTGTTGCAGTCATCTCTCTAAAGTTTCTCTCGGTAACGGGGTCTCCCCATGATGGAGGGCGCTGGGGGACGTCACCCATCAGGGGTGGTTGTGTCAGCCAACGGCCTCGTGCGCGCCACTCATGAGGTGGCGCGCGACAACACGAGAGCGAAGTCGGCGAGACGGCTGGGGGGTCCTGACACCGTAACGCGTGGCGAGCCCGGGATCGTCGACCAGGGTGCAGCCCCGCACCGGGTCTGTTGGGCGGCGCTCGCCGGTGCCCACGAGGCCAAGCGGGGTGGGCTCGGCCTCGCGGACACAGTTGTGCAGATGTCGGGTCAGGGACGTGAGGAGATTGCGCAGCCGCGGCTCGGGGGTGTCAGTCGGCCTCCTCGGGTGCCGGGCGCGCGTGTCCGAGAATCTGCCTCAGCGCGCCGGTCAGCAGGTCCGCGGCGTCCGGCGAGGCCGTGGCGTGGCGGAAGCCGATGTAGTTGTCGGGGCGGGCCAGCAGGGCACCGCCGTCCGCGGTTTCGCGCAGGCCCGCCCAGTCGCCGTAGGGGTCCTCGTACTCCTGGCCGGGCCCGATGACGACGGTGGCGACCTCGATGCCCAGGTCGCGCCGCGCGGCCTCGGCCGCCTGCCGCCAGCAGTCGCCGCCGATGCCGGTGAAGAGGGTGAACCGCCCGTGGCCACCGAGGTCGAGGGTCGAGAGGCGGTCGCTGCCACGGGTGACCCAGGCGTGCGGCAGCTTGGCGCCGGGCCGGGTGGAGGGCTGGTGATACAGCTCCCGGTCGCGGACGAAGCCGGGGTCGGGGGTGCCGTCGGGGACGACGGCGGCCGAGGTGTAGCGCTGGTTCATCTCCACGCCGTGCGCATTGAACTCGTACACCTTGGCGGCGATGGCCTCGCGCAGCCGCTGCCGCTGTTTCTCGGCCTCGGCGGTGGCGTCCTTGCGGGCGTCGACGTTGCGCCACATCTGCTCGGGGTCGGTGGTGGACAGCAGGTTCAGCGCCTCGAAGACGGGCGCGGTCTCGCCGATGCTCTTGTTGGCGCGTTCGACGGTCTGCCGCCCGACCGGGGCCCGCTCGGCGGAGTAGCTGTCCAGGAGGGCGGGCGCGGCGGTGCCGTCGAGGACGTGGCGGAGCTTCCAGGCGAGGTTGTACGCGTCCTGGATGGAGGTGTTGGAGCCGAGGCCGTTGGACGGCGGGTGGCGGTGGACGGCGTCGCCCGCGCACAGCACCCGCCGGTCGGCGTAGGTCTCGGCGTACAGGTGGTTGACCGTCCAGGCCGAGGTGGAGGTGATGCGCACCGGGATCTCGTCGTCGCCGAGCAGCCGCCGCACCACGGACAGCGCGAACTCCTCGGTGAGGTCCGGCGGCCCGGCCTCCAGGTCGTACCCCCACACCACCATCCACTCGGTCCAGGGGCGTACGCAGCGCACCAGCCCGGCGCCGATGCCGCCGACGGTGGCTCCGGGGGCGAGCACCCAGTAGAGCGTGGAGGGACGGTGGGCGGTGAGGGCGGTCAGGTCCGCCTCGAAGACGATGTTGAGGCTGCCCGCGACACCCATCCGCCCGACGGTGGGCAGCCCGGCGTTCTCGGCGACGCGACTGCGCCCGCCGTCCGCGCCGACCAGGTAGCGGGCCCGGATGCGGTACGTGTCGCCACGCAGCCGGTCCCGCACGGTCGCGGTGACCCCGTCGGCGTCCTGCTCGTGTGCGAGGTATTCGGTGTCGAAGCGCAGCGCGGTGCCCCGGGCGACGGCGGCGTCCACCAGGACGGGCTCCATGAGGTGCTGCGGCATGTCGCACATGGGGCTGGGGCTCGCCAGCTCGTGTTCGGCCTGGACGCGCGGGTCGTTGCCCCAGGAACGAAGCCGCCCCAGCTCCTCGCCCGCGAGGCTGGTGCAGAAGACGGTGTTCCCCATGAGGTGCTGCGGAGTGGCCTGCGCCCGCACCGGCTCCTCGACGCCGAGGTCACGCAGCACCTCCATGGTGCGCTGGTTGGTGATGTGCGCGCGGGGCGTGTCCGCGAGGCGGCCGTACCGGGTGACCATGATGTTGGACACGCCGTAGGTGCTCAGGGCGAGCGCCGTCGCGGCTCCGGCCGGGCCGCTGCCGACGACCAGGACGTCTGTCTCGACGGTGTTCACGTGCGTATGGCTCCTCTCCTGGCGGCCGGTTCGGTTCACAGGGTCCGGCCAGCATTGATGATCTTGATCCAGGAGTGGGTGGCGGAGGTGTCTCAATACGAGACACCCGGGCCGTATACGGTGAGGGCCCTGTGACGAGCATCGACGACACCCCGGCCGCCGCGGCTCTCGCCCCGGTGCGGCGGGCCCGTGAGCGGTTCCTCGGCGGGCGGCCGCCGGGCGAGGACATCCCCGACGCGCTGGCCGAGGCGTGGCGGCGGGCCCGTTTCCTCGGCGTACGGCGGGATCTGACGCCGCCGCCCGCCCCCGTACCCGCGCACTCCCCGCTGCTGACCGCCGCGCGCCCGGTGCTCGACCGCGTCCTGCCCACCCTGACCGGCGGCGACATGGCGCTGGTGCTCGCCGACTCCCGCTGCCGGGTGCTGTGG